>CAMNKG010000006.1 GCA_946542135.1 uncultured Bacteroidales bacterium | reverse complement strand
TCCTCACACAACATTCTAATGTGTGCGCCAGCGGAATGGGAACTGTTCCGCAACAATGCATTGATAGAGATGTGGAACACACAAAAAATTCACAAACTGCCTCCTCTGAGATGAACAGCATACCCCGCATAAAATCAATTGTTCCTCAGAACAACTATAAGCTTGCCGTTGTGTTCGACGACGGACGCAAGGTGCTTTACGATGTCGCCGAGGACATTGCAACTATCGACTGCTTCTCTGAATTAATGACGATCAAAGGGTTATGGAATCAGGCGCAATTGGACTCGAGCCGTACGGTGGTGTATTGGAATGAGAATATCGATTTGCCTTCCGACACCATCTATGAATACGGGAAAAGGGTGTAGACAAAATTGCGGCGGATTTGCAAATCCGCCGCAACTGGTTTTTATACGACCGCAGGAATGCGGTCGCCTCCTTGGAGGGTCTCCATGGAGGTTTCTTCTTATTTCAGATTCTTGAGTATCTGCAAGGTGAGGTCCCAAAACATCTGGACGGTCTTGATCTCGATGCGTTCGTCGGGACTGTGGACGCCGCGCAGCGTAGGACCGTAGCTGATCATGTCCATCTTGGGGTACTTCTCGCCGATAAGGCCGCACTCCAAGCCGGCGTGGATGGCGCGAACCACGGGCTCGTGGCCGAACATCGACTTGTAGGTCTCGACGCCGACTTTCAGCACGCGGCTGCTGGGGTTGGGCGTCCAGCCGGGATAACCGTCGCCATGGCTCACATGGGCGCCAATCATGCGGAACGTAGCCTCAATCTTCTGTGCGGCAGCGCGTTTTGCACTCTCTACCGAGCTGCGCTGGCTGGTGGCGATATGTATCTGCTTGTCGTCCATCTTCACCGACGCCAGGTTGGTCGAAGTCTCGACGAAGTTGGGAATCTCGCGGCTCATGGCCAGCACGCCGTGGGCACAGGCCAGCAGCACGTTGAGCAGGTTGTACTGCGTGTCGCGGTCGATGAGTAGCTGCGGCATATCGATGGGCAACAGCTCAACCTTCAGGTCGGGCTCTGTGCTGCGGAACTCGAAGGTAAGGTGCTGACGGAACTCGTCGACCATCTTCTTGAATTCGCCGTCGAAATCCTTGGCCACAACGATGTCAGCCCAGGCCTCGCGAGCGATGGCGTTGCGCAGGTTGCCGCCGTCGATGCGGGCCAGACCGATCTTGCACTGCTCGGTGGCGTTCCAAAGGATGCGGGTCAGCAGCTTGTTGGCATTGGCAAGTCCTTTGTTGATGTCGTCGCCGCTGTGGCCGCCCTTCAGGCCGCTGACCTTGACGCGGTAAGCCACCTCGCCGGCCGGACAGTAGCGCGTGGTGTAGTCGATGGCCACGGTGGTGTCGATGCCGCCGGCGCAGCCGATGCAGAACTCGCCCTCATCCTCGTCGTCGAAATTGAGCAGGATGTCGCTGCGGAGCCATTCGGTCGAAAGACCGCCGGCGCCGGTCAGGCCGGTCTCTTCGTCGACGGTGAACAGCGCCTCGAGGGGACCGTGTTCGATGGTGTCGTCGGCAAGGATGGCCAGAATGGCGGCCACGCCGATGCCGTCGTCAGCACCCAGCGTAGTGCCGTCGGCCGTCAGCCACTCGCCGTCGAGCACGGGCTGGATGGCATCCTTCATGAAGTCGAACTGCTTGTCGCCATTCTTCTCGCAAACCATGTCCATGTGAGCCTGGAGGCAGACCCCCTGCGAATGTTCGTAGCCTTTCGAAGCAGGCTTGCGAATCAAGACGTTGCCCAGTTCGTCGTGGAGCGTTTCCAGACCGTGGTCGTGACCAAACTGCTGCAGGTAAGCCGAAATCTTCTCTTCATGTTTTGAGGGACGCGGGATTTGCATAATCTCGCCGAAATAGCGCCATACGGCGGCGGGTTTCAGATTTGATAGCATATTATTATTGTGTTAAGAGATAAAATTAAAAAACTTCGCGGCACAGGCCGCACGATGTCGGAATTCCAAAATATGGCTAACATTCAACTTGTTGCAGTTAAAACATATTTTCATCGAACTCCTTTAGACCATTGCAAAGGTAAAACATTTTTTTCATAATTCCGCAACTTTTCTTAATTTTGCAAAAAATCTGAACCAGACCATTATATCAACACAACAACACAACAAACTAAAAAACAATCATGATAGGACTTTTAGGCAGCGGCAGCTGGGCTACCGCAATCGTCAAAATACTGCTCGAAAAAAAAGACCGCAAAATCAACTGGTGGGTGCGCGAAGAGGAGGCCATCGCCACCTTGAAAGAGGAAAAGCACAACCCTCTCTACCTCAGCGAGGCCTACATCGACACCGACCGCATCTTCATCAGCAGCGACATCCGCGAGGTCATCGAACGCAGCGATGACATCTACTTGGTCATCCCCTCCGCCTTCATCCATAAAGCCTTCAAGGACATCCCCCACGAGCTGTTGCGAACCAAGCGGTTCATCTCTGCCGTCAAAGGCATCATCCCCGAATACACAACCATCATCACCGAATACCTACGCGAACAGATAGGCATGGACTACAGCCAGTTGTGCGTCATCAGCGGCCCCTCACACGCCGAAGAAGCCGCCCGCCAGCGCCTCACCTACCTCGCCGTGGCGTCGACCGACCGCGCCTTTGCCGAAGATGTACGCAACCAGATCAGCTGCAGCTACATCAAGACCACCTATTCCACTGATATGATGGGTATTGAATGCGCCGCCGTGCTGAAAAACATCTACGCCATTGCTGCGGGCATGTGCCGCGGGCTTGGATATGGCGACAACATCATAGCCGTGCTGATTTCCAACGCCTTGCAGGAGATGACCGACTTCATGCAACGCATCTCGCCCATGATAGGCGGCGGCGACTTTAATGCCGACGGACGTTTGCGCCAGTTCGAGAGTTTCGCCTACCTCGGCGACCTTCTGGTTACGAGCTACTCACAGTACAGCCGCAACCGCACTTTCGGCAACATGCTCGGCTACGGCTACACCGTAAAATCGGCCCAGCTGGAAATGAAAATGGTTGCCGAAGGATACTATGCCGCCAAAGGCATCGAGAAAATACGCCGCGAAATGAATTTCTCAATGCCCATCGCCGAAGCCGTTTACGCCGTGCTTTACGAAAAGAAGTCCATAGCCCGCACCATCAAGCGCCTGCTGGAAAACCTGCATTGATGCCTCTGGTAAAACGTTAACTTTAACGTTAACCTTAACGATAACTTTAACATTAACCTTAACGTTAACCTTAACATTAACCTTAACGCTAACTTTAACGTTAACTTCTGACATCATACCAACGTATCTATTTTACGTCATATCGACACTTCAGCAAAAGCCTCTTACTTGCTACAGCATGACGATTTTGCGTAGTGTGGCTTTACTGTCAGCGATAATGCGGACCATTCAGACTCCGCTCCGTATGACTTCCGCCAGAATGACGCTGTCGAAAATGGCATTCAAAGTCACCGAGTAGAGGTCTGTCGACCCGTGTCCACGGACGCGAAATAGCATTTTAACACCCTCAGAGATAGCAAAAAACAAAGAGCCGGACAACTGCAAAAACAGATTTTTATCACCAAGACAGATACTATAAATCAATTAATTAACATTCCACAAGTAAATATTTTCCGAATTTGTTATTCCGTTTGCGAAAAATATAGTACTTTTGCAAAACATTATTAACCCTAAAAAACTAAAAAAAATGGCTTACAGAATCACTGACACTTGTGTTGCTTGCGGTACCTGCGCTGGCGAATGCCCCGTGGGAGCCATCTCCGAAGGCGACATCTACAAGATTGACGAAAACGCTTGCGTTAGCTGCGGCACCTGCGCCGACGCTTGCCCCACCGGCGCCATCGTCGAAGGCTAATCGTCAGATCCCAGGCCAACAGCCTGACATAGTTATAAGGGGATGTTTCGCCAAGCGGAACATCCCCTTACCTTTAAAGCCATCCTGTACGCCTCAACGCCCTGCAACAACACGCCCACGGAAAACGCGGACACCCCCAACAAAGAAATAAATAGAACAATACAAAAATAACCCCATGCTTCAACTCCAGTACATCAAAGAACACCGCGACGAATGCATTCAGCGGCTCATGATAAAACACGTTCCTGATGTGGAACAACGCATCGACGAAATCATTGCCCTCGACGAACAACGCCGCACCCTCCAGAAAAAAGGCGACGACGTCAAAGCAGAACAGAACGCCATAGCCAAAGAGGTCGGCCTCCTCTTCAAACAAGGCAAACGCGATGAGGCCGAACAGAAAAAGAGCCTCACCGCCGACCTGAAAGCCCAAGAGAAGCAGCTGTCGGAACAGGCTGCCGCCGTCGAGCAGGAGCTCAACGCCAAGCTGTTGTCGCTGCCCAACGCGCCGCATCTCAGCGTGCCTCAGGGCCGCACCTCCGACGACAACCTGGAGGTGGGCCGCTTCGGAACCATGCCCGACCTGCCGGCCGATGCGCTGCCCCATTGGGACCTCTGTGCCAAATACGACCTTGTGGACTTTGAACTCGGCAACAAGATAACCGGCGCCGGCTTCCCCGTCTACAAAGGCAAAGGGGCTCGCCTGCAACGTGCACTCATCAACTTTTTCCTCAACAGCGCCGCTGATGCCGGATACCTCGAAATTCAGCCCCCGCTGATGGTCAACGAAGCCTCTGGCCTCGGCACCGGACAGCTGCCCGACAAAGAGGGTCAGATGTACGCCATACCCCTTGACGGCTTCTATATGATCCCCACAGCCGAAGTGCCCATCACCAACATCTACCGCAACGTCATCGTCAGCGCCGACCAGTTCCCCATCAAGCATGTGGGCTACAGCGAATGCTTCCGCCGCGAGGCGGGAAGCTACGGCAAAGACGTCCGCGGCCTCAACCGCCTTCATGAATTCAGCAAGGTGGAGATTGTGGTCATCGAACACCCCGACCGCAGCTACGACCAACTCGAAGAGATGAAGAAACACGTCGGCGGTCTGCTCGACAAGCTGGGCCTCCCCTACCGCATCCTCAAGCTCTGCGGCGGCGACATCAGCTTCACTTCAGCCATGACCTTCGACTTCGAGGTGTGGAGCGCCGCACAAAAACGCTGGCTCGAGGTCAGCTCGGTGTCGAACTTCGAGGCCTTCCAGGCCAACCGCATGAAGCTGCGCTTCAAAGACACCGACGGCAAGATGCGCCTTGCCCACACCCTCAACGGCAGCGCCCTCGCGCTACCTCGTATCGTGGCTGCCCTTCTCGAAAATAACCAAACAGCTGACGGCATCACCATGCCCGAATGCCTCCGTCCCTATCTGGGATTCGACAAGATAAGCTGACAAGCCCGAATACCGGCAAGTGAATTCAAAAAAAAGGATTGCATCGACGATGCAATCCTTTTTTAATTCAATGATTATAGATGGATTCTACACACGACTACTTGCCTTTGGCGGCCTTTTGGGCTGCCTTCTCGGCAGCTTTGCGCTCTTTTTCGGCAGCTTTTTCAGCAGCTTTGCGTTCCTTCTCGGCGGCCTTCTCAGCGGCAATACGCTCTTTTTCGGCACGTTTTTCCGCAGCCACGCGTTCCTTTTCGGCGGCTTTCTCAGCGGCTATGCGTTCTTTCTCGGCCCGTTTCTCGGCGGCGGCCTTTTCTTTGGCTGCCTTTTCGGCGGCACGCTGCTGTTCCTTGTAAGCCTTGCGTTCTTCCTTGGTCATGTTCTTTTCAGCCTCGCGGGCGCGTTCCTTCTGAGCCTTCATTTCTTCCTTCTGACGGGCTTCGGCCTCTTTGCGGGCTTTCTTTTCGGCAGCGGCGAGCTCTTTCTTGGCTTGTTTTTCAGCCAGTTCCTGCTGTTTGTCGCTGTCGGTCTTCTTCACCTTGGCTTTTTCCTCCTTAGGGGCTTTGTGGTAGGTCAGCGTGCGCAGTGCAGCATTGTTGAAGACCCCATTCTCAAACTGCAGCCTCACGGTCCAGTTGTCCATGGTGTCGTACACATAGCGGAAGGTGTAGACCACCGTGCCATAGGGACGCTCCACGGTCATCTGCTCGCAGTCGCCCAACTCGTTGTTCACATAGGTGTAGGTCTCGTCGACGGCCTTGCTGTGTATCACCTTCTGCGTCAAGAAACCACGGTTGTCGTAGGTGTAGCGCACCGTGGTGATCTCTTTGCCGCCGCGGGAATAGTCTTCGATGCGCTCGCTTGACAGCATGTCGAGGTGGTTGTATTGGTAGGTGCAGACCTTGGCGGGCATGCTGTCGACATAGTAGTAGCTGGATTTCAGCACCAACCCATTGTCGGTGAGCTCCTGACGGCATTTCAGGTCAAAGGGATAGGCGTTGACATACGGCGCCGTGTTGAGGTCGGCTTTTGCCAGGTTGGCGATGCCTTTATAATCCTTGGTTTCGGCGTAGACATTGATGTCGGCCACATCGCCGTTGTATTTGGCTTCCACCTTGTAGCCCTCGCCCAAGAAGGAGCTTAGCAGCCCGTTCGAGGCGTAGTTGCACTGGGTTTTCTTGCCAGCCTTGCCTTGGTGGGTGTAGGTGATTGTGGTCATATGTCCCGCAGGATTGAAGGTGACGATGCGGCCATCGTCCTCGCGCAACACGTTGCGCAGGTCGTTGACGAACCAGGAGCGCTCAGGCCAATCCTCACGGAAATAGTCTTTACGGATCAGGATATCTTCATCCATAGAAGCCACATAGCCACGCAAACCCATCTGCTGACGGTCCATGCGGAGATTTACGACATCTTGTGCTTTGACCGACAGAACAGTGCAAAGCATTATAAAAGAAACTAATACTACTTTTTTCATTGAAGCTTGGGGTGTTTTTAGCAATGCAAAAATACACATTTTGAGCAGAACAGCAAAATTTTTTCCAACTGAGGGGTTGGCGAATGGGATGGCGACACCGGCCGACGTGGCTTCGGGATGGTGGATATAAAGGCTTATGCGTCGTCGGAAAGGCTTTTGAGCTTGCGGCTAATCCAAATGGCGAAGGGAATGGAGAGAAGGAAGGTGCACACATCGGCGACGGCCTGCGACATTTCGACACCATGAAGGCCCAGGAAGCGCGGCAGCACCAGCACGGCAGGGATAAAGAAAAGACCCTGACGGCCGATGGAGAGCAGCGTGGAGCGGAAAGGCATACGGATGTTCTGGAATAGCATATTGGTGGAGGTGCTCAGGGTCACCAAGGGGAACACGAGGCACTGCCAGCGCAGCGCTCGCGCCCCTATCTCGATGAGCAGGGGGTCTTCGCTGCGGAAAAGGGCCACAATCTGCGGCGCGAAGATATAGCCCAGCGAGGACATAACAATGAGCATCAGCGTCGAGACGCTATAGGCGAACAAGTACGACTGGCGCACACGCCGGTAACGATGGGCCCCGTAGTTGAACCCACACACCGGCTGGAACCCTTGTGTGAACCCCAGCACCAACGAGAAGGCGAACATCGTGGCACGCGAAACGATGGCGAAGGCCGCCACCGACGATGCCTCTTCCCCAATGGGGGCATAACGGGCGGCGGCATGGTTGAGCATGACGGCAGAGACCATATTGAACGCCTGGCGACAGAGCGACGGCAGTCCGCCAGCCAAAATCTCACGGTAGCAATAGAGCGAGGGTTTGAAATTGCCGATCCGGATATGCACAGACTCCTGCCGCTGCGTGCCCCATAGCAGCAGGCACCATGCGGCAAACTGGCTCACGGCCGTAGCCACCGAGGCGCCGGTGACGCCCATGTCGAACTGGAAAATAAGCAAGGGGTCGAGGGCTATGTTAAGCAAGGCGCCGCTGACAATACCTATCATGCCGAAGCGGGCGTTGCCCTGCAATCGCAACTGGTTGTTGAGCGTCAGCGCCGACATCATGAAGGGCGACGCTATGAGGATATAGCGCAGATAGTCGCAGGCGTAGGGCACCACCGCCGGCGGGGCACCCAGCAGCACCACCAGGCGCGGCAGCAGCGGCAGCCCCACCACGGCAGCTACCATGCCCAGCAGCAACGGGGTGAAGAAGCCCACGGCAGCCATGGTTTCGGCGTCGCCATATTGGCGCGCACCCAAGGCTCGCGAGATGTGGTTGCCGGAGCCATGCCCGAAGAAGAAACCCACAGCCTGGATGAACGTCATGTAGGCAAACGAGATGCCAATGCCGGCGGTGGCCTCGGTAGAAAGATGCCCGATGAAGGCGGCGTCGACAACATTGTAGAGTGCCGTCACCACCATGCTCACCATCGAGGGCAAAGCCAGCCGCAACACCAGTCGCGGAACTGGCGTCTGCGTCATCTCTATATATTTCTCGTCAAGTCCGGTCACCTGTGCTTCGTCTCGAGGGCTAAGTGTGCATGAGGCTAACGTTTGGCGTCGATGCGCGTGTTGCCTTTGGAATTGAGCAGCATCAGCTCAACCTGGGTGGTCTTGCCGTTACGGTAATATTCCACAGTCACCTTGTCGCCAGGATAGAAGAGGGCCACCTCTTCCATCATCGAGGCGTAGGAGTCTACCTCCACACCGTTAACCTTCAACAAGATGTCACCGTCACGCATACCCGCCACATCGGCGGCACATTTGGGGATGACACGTGCTATATAGAGTCCGCGAGGCTCCGAGAGACCCTTTTTTGTGGCAATCTCGTCGGTCATCTCCACCACGTTGACGCCCAAGTAACCGCGCTGCACAGCACCGTAGGTGCGCAAATCATGGGTCACTTTGCGGGCAATATTGGAGGGGATGGCGAAAGAATAGCCGGTGTAGTAGCCGTCGCCGCTGGCTATGGCGGTGTTGATGCCGATAAGCTCGCCGCGACTGTTGACCAGCGCGCCACCCGAATTGCCGCTGTTCACGGCGGCATCGGTCTGTATGAACGACTCGATGGTGCTCTCCACGCCAGGGTTCTGGATGATATTCATATTACGCGCCTTGGCGGAAATGATGCCGGCGGTGACCGTCGAGGTCAGGTTGAAGGGGTTGCCGATGGCCAGCACCGGTTCGCCGACCCGCGAGGTCTCGCTGTCGCCGAAGGGGATGAACTGCAGTCCCGTGGCGTTGATTTTGATGACGGCGAGGTCAGTGGCAGGGTCGGTGCCTATCACGACGGCGGGAAGCTCCTTCTTGTTGTTGAGGGTCACCGTGACGCGTTCGGCATCCTGCACCACATGGTTGTTGGTCACTATGTAGCCGTCGCTCGCGATGATCACACCCGAGCCGAAGGCCGTATAGCTCTGGCGCTGCACGCCGCGGTCTATAATCATGCCGAAAAAGGTCTCGTAGAGCGGGGTGAGCTTGGTCATCTCGGTCTTGATGTGGACCACGGCGTCGATGGTGTTGGCTGCCACCTCGGTGAAGTCCATCTGGCGGAGGCGTGGATAACTATCTTGCGTGTTTGTAGCCTGCTTCCATGCGGTACGTTCTTCTTCATCACGCGTCTGCGCGATGCAGGAAACTGCTGTCATCGTACATATTGCCATCATGGCAATCAAGAAAATCTTTTTCATATATAAGCTGTTTTTTTGTGTTTCGACAACTGTTAAACAACAAAAGTGCGTTTTTATTATGACAAAGTCAATTTTTATTTGTACATTTGCACATTGGTTCAATACAGCGAAAGACACCTTTACAGCATGAAAATCATAATAGTAGGAACAGCCTACCCCTATCGGGGCGGATTGAGTGCCTTCAACGAGCGCCTGGCATACGAGTACCGCAACCGCGGCGACGAGGTGGAGATATACACCTTCACGCTGCAGTATCCCTCTTTCCTCTTCCCCGGCAAAACGCAGTACAGCGACGAGCCGGCCCCCGACGGGCTCCTCATCCACCGCCGCATCAACTCCATCAACCCCTTCAACTGGTTCAGCGTAGGACGCGAGATCGCCAAGAAACGCCCCGACGTCCTCATCACCAAATACTGGCTGCCCTTCATGGCGCCTTGCTTAGGCACCATAGAACGTCGCGTGCGCCGCAATGGCCACACGCGCATCATCTCCATCCTCGACAACATCATCCCCCACGAGCACCGCATCGGCGACCGCCTCTTCTCGCGCTATTTCGTGCGCTCCACCGACGCCTTCGTCGCCATGTCGCGCTCCGTGCTCGACGACCTGGGACTGTTCGACACCGACAAACCGCGCCGTTTCTGTCCCCATCCGCTCTACGACCACTACGGCGCCCTCGTCAGCAAAGACGAAGCCCGACAGACGCTGCACCTCGACGCCAACGCCCGCTATGTGCTCTTCTTCGGATTCATACGCGGATACAAGGGGCTCGACCTGCTCCTCGACGCCATGGCCGACCCGCGTCTCAAAGCCATGGATGTCCGCCTCATCATCGCCGGCGAATACTACGGCGACCCCAAGCCCTACCAGGAACAGATAGCACGGCTCCAGCTGACCGACCGCACCGTGCAATGCACCGACTTCATCCCCGACAGCAAGGTCAACAACTACTTCCGCGCCTGCGACATCGTGGCGCAGCCCTACAAGAGCGCCACGCAGAGCGGCGTCACGCAGATAGCCTTCCATTTCGAGAAGCCCATGCTCGTCACCAACGTGGGCGGCCTGGCCGAGATAGTGCCCGACGGCAAGGTGGGCTACGTCGTGGAACCCGACGCCCATCAGATTGCCGACGCCCTGGTGCGCTACTACGAGGAAGACCACGAAGCGCCATTCACCGACGGCGTGCGCCAAGAGAAGCAGAAATACCTCTGGTCGAACATGACCGACGCCATCGACCAGCTCCGCAACTGACAGCGACATAACACCACGTTTGCCTCCGCACCCAAAACAGAAACCCTCTGATTCCCGATGCTGGCAAACGCAAAAGACTCACAACAAAGAAACAACGACAACAATGATCATACGAAGCAAAGCCCCCCTACGTCTGGGTCTCGCCGGTGGCGGCACCGACGTATCGCCCTATTCCGACATCTATGGTGGCGCCATCCTCAACGCCACCGTCGACATGTTCGCCTACACCACCATTGAGCCTACCGACGACGGCAAGGTGGTCTTCCTGGCCCCCGAACAGCACCTGCGGGAGGAATACACCAACGCCACCGAGGTCGACACCGACGGATACTTCATCCTCCACAAAGGTGTCTACAACCGCATCGTGCGCCAATTCACGCACCGTCCCCTCTCGCTGCGCATCGCCTCGTTTGTCGACGCACCGGCGGGCAGCGGCATGGGCACCTCCTCCACCCTCGTGGTCAGCATCCTCGGCGCCTACGTGGAATGGCTCAAGCTGCCACTCGGCGAATACGACATCGCGCGTCTGGCCTACGAAATCGAACGCATCGACCTCGGCTTGGCCGGCGGCAAGCAGGACCAGTACGCCGCCACCTTCGGCGGCTTCAACTTCATGGAATTCATCGGCGACAACGTCATCGTCAACCCCCTGCGCATCCGTCCCCGCTACCAAGACGAGCTGTGCCACAACCTGTTGCTCTACTATACCGACACCAGCCACGTCAGCGCCGACATCATCAAAGAGCAGCAGCAGAACGTCAAGACCAAGAAAACCAGTAGCATCGAGTCGATGCACAAACTCAAGGAACAGGCCGTACAGATGAAAGAGGTGCTGCTGAAAGGCGACATCGACCGCATAGGCGAAATCCTCGACTTCGGCTGGCAGCACAAGAAGCAGATGGCCAAAAGCATCAGCAACGAGCGCATCGACGCCATCTACGAGACGGCACGCCAAGCCGGTGCCACGGGAGGCAAAATCAGCGGCGCCGGCGGCGGCGGCTTCATGTTCTTCTACTGCCCCGGCCTGTCGCGCCACAGCGTTGCCGACGCCCTCCTGCAGTTCGGCGGCAACATCCGCCGCTACGAGTTCACCACCGAAGGCCTCAAGACCTGGACCATGGCATGAGGACTACCCCTCCCTCCTCGCAACAATAGAAAACACTCATAGCTAAACCTCTAACCCCCACCCCGATATGAACCACCGCATCAACGAATCCATAGAACAAAGCATCGCTGCAAAGCAAACCATACTGAATGACCAGGAATTCCTGTCGCACATCGAACAGGCGGCAGAAATGATCATCGCTTCGCTGCGCAACGGCGGCAAGATACACTTCTGCGGCAACGGCGGCAGCGCCGCCGACGCACAGCATCTGGCGGCCGAACTCAGCGGCCGTTTCTACTACGACCGTCCTCCGCTCAATGCCGAGGCGCTGCACTGCAACACCTCCTACCTCACCGCCGTGGGCAACGACTACGGCTACGAATACATCTTCGCACGCCTGCTGCGCGGCACCGCCAAACGCGGCGACGTGCTGGTGGGCATCAGCACCTCGGGCAACTCGAAAAACATACTGAAAGCCTACGAGGTGTGCAAAGAGATGGGCATCGGCATCATCTCGCTCACCGGCAAAACAGGCGGCGCCATGAAGGAGCCCTCGGACCTGCTGCTCAACGTGCCCTCCACCGACACCCCGCGCATTCAGGAAAGCCACATCATGATAGGCCACATCATCTGCGAACTGGTCGAAGCTGCCCTGTTCCCCAAAAAGAACTGATACCCCAAAAACCAAGAACCTCACTCATCCCATGGAATGCATCATTCTGGCCGGAGGCTTCGGAACGCGGCTGCGCAGCGTGGTAAGCGACGTGCCCAAACCTATGGCTCCCATCGGCGGACGCCCCTTTCTGGAGCTGCTGATGGACTACCTGATTGGCTTCAACTACGACCACATCGTCCTCTCGACGGGTTACATGCACGAGAAGATTTCGGACCATTTCGGCGAAAGCTACAAAGGGGTTGCCCTATCCTACGCCGTTGAGCACGAACCTCTTGGCACCGGAGGCGGCATGCGCAACGCGCTGCAGTATTGCACCGAGGACGACATCACCATCCTCAACGGCGACACTTTGTTCCGTATCGACTACGACGATCTGCTCCGCTTCTACACCTCCCACCCCACACGACTGGCCGTGGTGCTGCGACAGGTGGACGACACCTCGCGCTACGGCTCGGTTACGACCGACTGCAGCGACCGCATAGCAAGATTTGCCGAAAAGGAGGCCTCGCACGGCTTCGGCACCATCAACGGCGGCATCTACCGCCTGCACCGCTCACTGCTGGAAGAGCAGCCGGCCGGCAAGCCTTTCTCGTTCGAGAAAGACATCATGCAAGGCAAATATCGCGAGGAGCCTTTCTTCGCCTACACCTCGGGGGCTTACTTCATCGACATCGGGGTGCCGGAAGACTACCTCCGGCTTCAGCGTGAGGTCTGACCCACGCTCATCAGCACCAGCTGGTCGTCACGCAGCACCTCCTGCGCCAACGACTGGAGCACCTCAGGAGTGGCAGCATCGGGACTGTCGGGCGTAAGCACCGACATAAAATTGTCTGTGAAACGCTCGTCGACGTCCACGCTGCACATCTGCCCATAGCGCTCGGCGCGCTCAAAGATACCGTCGACGGAACGCATAAAGTCGCCCATCATATTGTTGCGGACCAAAGCCAGTTCCTCTTGGCCGACGGCTTCGTCGCGCAAGCGTCCTATCTCTTTCAAGATTTCTTCCATGGCAGGCTGGGCCTTGTCGGAGGCCACATCGCTGAGGATATAGAAGACAATGCTTCCGCGGCACATCTGCGTCATGGCGTAGATGCCATAGGTGTAGCCCTTATCCTCGCGGATATTGGACATCAGCCGCGAGCCAAAATAGCCGCCCAGAAGGGTGGAGAGCACCATGAACTGGGCATAGCGCACATCGTCCCACCGGTAGGGAAGCAGCCGTCCCACGCGCAGCGAGTTCTGCACCGCCTGCGGCACCTCGTATTCGAAGCTGCCCGACGGCGACAGCGGCTGCGGCGGAGGCAGCACTATGGGGGTGGCGGCATGCCAGGGCTGGCATCCGAAGAGGTCGTCGATGCGGTGCAGCAGCGCGTCGTCGACATGGCCGCTCACCGTCAGCCGTGCCGCTGAGAGCTGCATGTGGCGACGGTGGAAGTCGCGCACATCGTCGACACGCAGGAAGTCGAGCTCGTCGGGCTCGGCAAACGAACCGAGGGGATGCTGCGGACCATAGAGATGGGCCCAAAAGCGGTTGCGTGCCACGAAGGAGGTCTTGCGCATGCTGGTCAGCAGCTTTTGCCGGCGGCGCTCGATAAAAAGGTCGAACTCGGCCTGCGGGTAGGCCGGTTCGGTGACCATCTCGAAGAGCAAAGGCAGCAGCACGTCGAGGTAACGCGACAGGCTGTATACCGTCAGCGTAGTGGTCACGCTATCGTGGCTTTTCTCGACGACGATGCCGCGATAGTCAAGAAACTCGGCAATCTGGCGTGCGCTGTGGTGGGCGGTGCCTTCGGTGATCAGATGGATGGCGGCCATGGCCTGCAGCTTCTTATGCTGGATGGCAGTGCCAGCCTCGAAGACGATGTCGAAGCGCACCAAGTCGATGTGGGTGTCGGTGAAATAATAGAGCGGTTGCCCATTGCGCATCGTGTAGCGTTGCGGGACGAGCCCCTGGCGCGAGATGTCGCGAGGATGAAGCGTGTCGCTTATGGGATTGACGAGTGAGATCATAGGCTGTTTTTTCCAAAAAAGGGGTCAGAAAGTCACTGTGACCTTCAGGTTGAGCTGGCGGGCAGTGAGGTAGTTTGGGACGGGATAGTACTGGTTGGCGTAGTCGGCAACCCAGATATAGGACACCACATTCTTGTAATCGAAGAGGTTAAAGATCTCAAGCGAGAGGAGGATGTCGTCGATGTGGCGCATCAGACGGCTGTCGCGGATGCGGTCGAAACGCGACAGCTGAAGCGTGTTGCCCAAGTCGACACGGAAATAGGCGGGATAGTAATGGTTCTCGCTGAAATCGCGCTGTTGGGGATAGGTGAAAGGCAAGCCGCTGCCAACAATAAGGTTGAGCGACATACGCCAGAAGGGTACGTGCGGCAGGTAGTCCTGAAAGAAGAGCTTGAAGCTGACGCGCTGGTCGGTGGGACGGGCTATCCAACCGTAGTCGTCGCCCAGGATGTCCTGCTGGGTCTTCATCAGCGACAGCGAGGCCCACGACTCCAGACCTTCCACCACCTCGCCGCTCAGGCGCAACGAGAGTCCCGTGGCGTAGCCAACAGCGTCGTTGTGGGCGTCGTAGCGCACCCTCAGGTTGTCGATGCGGTAAGGGACCAGATGGTCTATATACTTATAATATATATCGGCGGTAAACTTGAAGGGGCTGGTGCCGATGCGGAAATTCCAGTCGACGGTGCCGGCGACCTGATACGACTGCTGCGCCTTGATGCCGTGGTTGAGGACGCCGTCGTCAAAGCGGTATTCGCGATAGAAGGGAGCCTGGCTGTAGACACCGGCAGCCAAGCGGAACAGCAGGTCGCGGTGCCACGCAGGCTTGTAGCTGAGGCTGACGCGCGGCGAAAAGAGCAGCTGCTGGCATGAGGGTGCGACGGTGTCGAAGAGTGCATGCGATGCCGGGGAGTGGACCCCGCCTATCTTGTCGTCGGCAAAAGAGAGGTGGTACCACTGCAGGCGTGTGCCAGCCACCAGGCGCCACAAGGCGTCGTGCTTGTCGTAGAGGTCGATGGAGCGCTGCACGAAACCCGACAGGCGGACCGTCTCGACATAATGGTTGGAGCGGCAGAACTGCTGGAGGATAGGCGTTTGTGGCGTATTGCTGCTGTCGCCAGGCGTGCCGTAGGATGTCGGCATGGCGTAGCCTGCCGAATCGACCCACTTCCATTCGCGCATGCGGTCGCGGACTTGTTCATACTGAGCCTTGAGGCCCCAGTTCCAGTTGCCCAGTGCAGCATAATGGGTGCCCCGCAGCTCGGTGCTGAAGATGCCTGTCTGCAGGTTGTCGCGGGCATGTTCCAGGAAGGAGCCCACGCCGCGGTCGAAGCGTTCCGTCTGGCCATTTTCATCGACGTTGCCGACATTGAGCTCGTAGAGCCAGAACTGGCTGAGGATGTCGTACGATTCGGTCTCGCGGTTCGACTGCATGGAGGTGATCCATTTCAGCCGGTTGTATTCGTTGGGGTGGTAGTCGAAGGTCAGTGCCGCTAACGACGTGCGGTAGCTGTCGCGTTCCTCGCCCTCGTAGAAGACCTCAAACTCCATGGATTCGTTGAAGCCACCAAAGGTGGTGGTCTGCGACTCGGGCACGAGACCGTAGATGTTGCGTGTGAGCAGCGTCAGGAGGTGGACGTCGATGCGGTCCGAGAACCTGTAGGAAAGCAGCGCCTGGAGGTCGCTGTAGGAGGTGGTGTAGTTGCCCTTCGTGTCGAGCGAGCGGAAGAGGTAACGGTTGGAGTGTTGGCGCAGTCCGACGGAATAGCGTAGCCGCTGTCCCACAGAGCCCTGCAGCGACAATGCCGCACCGAGGAAAGAAGCCGAGGCGCGTCCCCGGAAGCTGTCGCTGTTGCCATAGGAGATGTCGAGCACCGATGCCATGCGGTCGCCGTAGGTGGCATCGAAGCCGCCAGGCGAGAACTGGATGTTGGTCACCAAGTCGGGATTGATGATGGAGGTGCCCTCCTGCTGGCCACTGCGCACCAGCATAGGCCGATAGATCTCTACGCCGTTGATATAGACAAGGTTTTCGTCGAAAGAGCCGCCGCGCACGGAATACTGCGACGACATCTCGTTGTTGGAGCTCACATCGGGGAGCGTCTTGAGCAGCGACTCCACACCGCTTTGCGGCCCCACGCTATAGTCTACGCGCTCTATGGCGATAGAGGTGAATGCGGTGTTGCGCGCTTTCTCGTCGCTGATAGTGACAGGACCCAGCACCGTGGACAGCGCCTTCATGGTGAAAGGCAACGCCGTCACACCCGACGGGAAACGCAACGTGGTGTCGATCGTCGTCATGCCGGTATAGACAACACGCAGCGACAGCAAGCTGTCGGCAGGCAACAACAGTTCGTAGTGTCCCTGCTCGTCGGTCTTGGCGCCTACCACAGGCTGCAGGCTTACCGCCACCACCTGGGCATAAGGCAGCGCACGCCCGTCGGGACCACTCACAGTGCCCCTCACCGTGGCATGGCGCTGTGCTTCGGCGGAAGGAAGTCCAAGCACAAGCAGCAGGGACAGCAGCATCCCCCTCATCATTTTGCTCAGCGGAATATACATTTTGCGTTTTTCTGTGTTCTCTAACGGCATAGCCGCACCTTTATTGTTTTCATCGAAATGATTTTTCAAACAATAATAATTGAACGGGCGCGTTATGAGATATATGAACCCGATCATAGATTCTGTCATGAAGCACACAAAACCATTGCTGGCCCTGATGTTCCTGCTGCTGCCGCTCGGTGTGGCCAACGGGCTCCGCGCCCAAGAACAGACACTGACGTTCATGTCGGTGACCGACGCCAAATTCTTCGTCTACCTGAACGGCAAGCTCCAGAACGAACGCTCGTCGGGACGCGTCGTCATCCGCGGCCTCGAGGAGAAAGAATACCACGTGCGCATCGTCATCGACGACCCTTTTGAAGTCGCCGTCACCCGCACCCTGAAACCCGACAGCAAGCACAACGAGTACACCGTGCAGTTCAACGCCGTCAGAGAGCGCGTGTACCTTAAGGCCGCCAAAACGTCACGCGAGGAGTCGCTATGGGTTCCCAGCGAGAGCGAGGCCTCTACGACGGTGGTGGAAGAACCAGCCGACGAGCCCGAACACCGCACGCCGCTACGGCGGAACACTTTCAAAGACTCCACCTCGCGAAGCATCGTCAACAGCATCAAGAGACCTACCTTGGACGACTGACACGCAACTTTCTTCCCACCATCAGACTTTTTTCGTATTTTTGCACCCAAAACATCAATAAGCAAGCATCATGAAATTCAGAATTATCGTACTGACATTCTTGTGTGTAGGATTCGTCTGCAACGCACAGAACCGACTGGACAAAAACGGCCGTCGCGATGGCCGCTGGATACGTAACGACAAAGACGGCAGCGTCATCTTTGAAGGCACCTACGACCACGGCAAGGAAACCGGCACCTTCAAATACTACTACCCCGACAAGACCTTGAAAATAGAGAACACCTTCATCGTTCCCGGCCGCATCTGTTCCCACAAAGCCTACGACGAGAAGGGGCACCTGCTGGCCACCGGTTTCTACAACCAGAAAAACCGCGACAGCATCTGGCACATCTACAACGAAGACGGCGCTCTCATCAAGATAGCACACTATAAGATGGGCATCAAAGAAGGCGCCCACATCATCTTCGCCGCCAACGGCGACACCGCCGAGGTGGCCACATGGAAAGACAACCGCCGCCACGGACGCTGGTGGAAACGCATCGGTCAGAAAGGATGGATCAGCGGCCTCTACGTGGAAGGCCTCATGCAGGGACGGCTGGCAGAATACGGCGACGACGGCAAACTGATTCGCGAAGGCAACTACAAGGACGGCGCCAAGGATGGCAGCTACCGCTACTATGAGAATGGCAACCTGGTCGTCGACGAAAGCTGGCAGGAAGGCATCCTCGGCGACCGCAAGATTCTGCTCCACACTCCAACCGAGCACTGGCAGTCCATCTACGGCATCGCCTATTTCCATGCCAAGGGCAGCACGGGATCGCTGGTATACCTCAACGACGGAACCAAACTCACATGCTCCGAGTCCATGGACATCATCAATGAACGTGTTGGTCGCGACCATTTCGTGCTTATCGACCGCAAGAACAGAGTGATGGCCAACATCGGCAACATCAACGGCATCACCCGCGATGCCGACGGTCGCGCCATCCTCGACCTTGACCCCAAGCCGCCTTTCGTCATCTTCCCCGACGACGACTGCATAAAGATGATACAGTCGCTGAAACGCATCGACCAGTTAGACAAGGATTAGAGCATCCTACTCCGTAATTTTGAGTCACCACAGAATAGCCAAAGGGGACATCTCATTTAAGATGCCCCTTTTTTCTGTTCTGACTGTGTGTACGTAAGGGCCTTAGCAGCGTACGACGCGGGAATGCCAGGAGCATGGCAGCATGCGGGATAAAAAAAACGTGAACGACTCCACGTCGTCCACGTTCACATTAAACACTATTACAAAATCCAAATTATTACGAAAGCCTTTTTATTAACGAATCCAAACAGACATATACAATTTTTCACAAACACTTCAACTATCTGTCTGAAATCGTTTGCAAAAATACAAAAACTAATCCAAACACACAAGTAAAATCGTAAATATTTTTCATCTATTCAGCAAACTTGCACAAGTTCAATGTTATATAAATAACGAATTTTTCCTAATAAATATACATTTTAGGATATTTTTCGAACAAAAAAGGCGATAAGATTATCATTTTTGACTGAAAAACAAGCAAAAACAACACCCAATCGAACAAAAGCAATCAAACACACTACAAATCAACAATCTACAAAGCATATCGGCAACAGAAAAAATGTACATTTTCCACATCACAAAGAGGCACACAACACCCATAGCGCAACGGCAATTTGCAACATAACACCATATAAATATAACTAAAGCAAAAACTTGTAGCACGTGACGAAACTATCCTGACATGCCCTTGTGTTGTAAATACGGATGACCCGTTCCTGCAATCAGCAGCCTTGAAATCCAACATTGCTGGCAGACGGCATGGATGTGCGAAAAAATAATTTATCAGATACGAAAAAACATATTGCGACGTTTCTTAAACATAAAAAAATTTTGAGATAAGACAACACGCCGTTAGTGAAAACAATAGCAACACACACGCTGGGCTGCAAACTCAATTTTGCAGAAACTTCCGACCTGATGCGACGCTTCAACGAAGCCGGCTGGCACTCAGTTGATTTCGGCGACAAAGCCGACCTCTATGTCATCAATACCTGTACCGTCACAGCCATCGCTGAAAAGAAATGCCGCAATGCCATACGGCAGGCCGTTGCCACCAACCCCGACGCCATAGTGGCAGTGATTGGATGCTTTGCCCAAAACGACGCGGCAGCTATCAAAAAAATCGACGGGGTGGACATTATTCTCGGCAACGACCAGAAGCACAACCTGTTGCAGCACGTCGAGCAGCTTACAAAAGGCTACACCAAAAACGACGCACTCACGGCGGCCCCAGCAGAGCCCACCAGCTTCCACCTCTCCTACTCGCATGCCGACCGCACGCGCACATTCTTCAAAGTGCAAGACGGCTGCGACTATTTCTGCTCCTATTGCGCCATACCTTTTGCTCGCGGACGCTCACGCAGCGCCACCGTGGCCGAGACCGTGGCCATGGCACGCCGCATTGCCGCATCAGGTGCCAAGGAGGTGGTCCTGACGGGTATCAACACCGGCACCTTCGGAAAGAGCCACAACGAAACATTCTTCGACCTGATACGCGCCCTCGACGAGGTGGACGGCATAGAACGCTACCGCATCTCTAGCATCGAACCCAACCTCGTCACCGACGACATCATCAACTTCGTGGCTTCCTCACGCCACTTCCTGCCCCATTTCCACATACCCCTTCAGGCCGGAAGCGACAAAGTGCTGAAACTCATGCACCGTCGCTACGACACAGCTTTCTACGCCGCCCTGCTCAACAAAATCAAAGCAGCAATGCCTGACGCCTGTATCGCCGCCGACATCATGGCAGGCTTCAATGGCGAAACGGACACGGAATTCGACAAAGTCATGGCCTTCGTCGACAGCATCCCTATCTCCTATCTCCACGTTTTCACCTTCAGCGAAAGACCCAACACCGCGGCACTGAAGATGGACCAACGCATTGACATCCACCACCGTCGCGAACACAGCCGACAGCTTCATGAACTGTCGCTGCAGAAAAAAAGAGAATTCTACCTCCAACAACAGGGCAAGACACGCCCCGTGCTGTGGGAAAGCGACAGAAAGAACGACTTCATGTTCGGCTTCACCGACAACTACATACGAGTGCGACGCCCCTACAATCCGGCACTCATCAACACCATCACCGACTACCGCCTGACCCACTTCGTTGAAGACGAGGAGGTGTTCGAAAACGCCGACAGCGCCCAATGACTTATAACCAAATAACCATATTAATTTCAGCAAGTTAACACAATCAATACGTTTTTTATCAACTTTTCTATGCTTTTTCTCCCGCCAACTTCAAAGAAAAAACGTATTTTTGCATTTTTCATTCAAATCAATATATATTTTTATCATCTTAAAACCAACAAATTATGAGCGGACTTTTTGGGGCTGTTACTAAAAACCCCTGCGCAACAGACCTTTTCTACGGCACCGATTATCATTCACATCTTGGCACTCGTCGTGCCGGTCTGAGCACCATCGACAACGGGGTTATGCACCTCAACATTCACAACATCCAGAACTCCTACTTCCGCACCAAATTCAGTAGCGACCTTCACGAAATGATAGGTGACATGGGCATTGGCGTCATCAGCGACACCGACCCCCAGCCCATAGTGGTCAACTCGCATTTGGGCCGTTTCGCCGTTTGCACCGTCAGCAAAATCAACAACATTGATGAGCTCGAACAGCTCTGCCTTGAACAAAGGCAGCAGTTCACCGAACTCAGCATGGGCGGCACCAACCCCACCGAGCTGGTTGCATTACTTATCACCCAAGGCAAAACCTTTGCCGACGGCATCCGCAACGTGTACCGCCATGTCAAAGGCAGCGTCACCATGCTCATCCTCACGCCCGAAGGCATCATTGCCGCGCGCGACTATCTGGGACGCACCCCCCTCGTCATAGGGCGCAGAGGCACCGACTACGCCGTAGCCTCTGAAAGCCATTCCTACATCAACCTCGGATTCCAGACCATCCGCTACGTGGGCCCCGGCGAAGCTGTGATGATTTCGCACAACGGACTCACCCAAGTCCTCGAGCCCGCCAAGAAAATGCAGATCTGCTCGTTCCTCTGGATATACTACGGCTACCCCGTGGCCCAATACGAAGACATCAATGCCGAAGAGGTACGCTACAAGCTGGGCATCGCTATGGGACAGAACGACGACGTCGACGCCGACTTCGTCTCCGCCATCCCCGACTCGGGCATCGGCATGGCCCTGGGCTACTCCGCCGGTAAAGGGATACCCTACAAACGCGGCATACTGAAATACACGCCCACATGGTCCAGAAGCTTCATGCCGGTGAACCAGGAATCACGCAACCTGGTGGCCAAAATGAAACTCATACCCAGCACAAAAGTACTGAAAGACAAAGATGTTGTGTTCTGCGACGACTCCATCGTGCGCGGCACACAACTGCGCGACCAGGTCAAGATGCTCTACGATGCTGGCGTCAAGCATATCCACATCCGCATCAGTTGTCCGCCACTTATCCACGGATGCACCTTCCTCAATTTCTCGGCCTCCAAAAACGACATGGAACTCATTGCCCGTCGCTGCATAGAAGAACTGGAAGGCGGCGAAATACGCAACCTCGAAGCCTATCGCGACAGCACCAGCAAACAATATGCCGCCATGGTAGAGAAAATACGCCAACATGTGGGTGTCGACACACTGAAATTCAACTCGCTCGAAACGGTTTGCGACGCCATCGGCCTCGCCAAGAACCAGGTGTGCACCCACTGCTTCGATGGCTCCAGCTACGACATCAGCGACCCCGAGCTCAACCAGCTCACCATGGAGCTCTGACGACATGCAACAATAACAGCAAAACACAACACGAAACACAAAAACAAACCTCCTTGTCATGATTCGAAAAACAATCGCCCTCTTAGTGCTGTCACTACTGCCCATCGCAGCATGGACACAGGTGACCGACACCTTGACGACAGACGACGACAACCCGGTGAATCGCTACCACATGAGGGAGTTCTGCTCCACATTCAACGTCGACGCCCGCATCATCGACAGCGAAGACAACTTCCGCATGGTGATGGACAGCCTGCAGAAGGTGCAGCCCAACGCCTACCCTCTGATGAGCCAATGGTGCCGCCAGCAGCGAGTACGCATCAACGCGATGATCCGCGGCATTCAGAACGACTATGAATGGGATGGCGAAGTGGCTTGGATCGACTCCACGCATTGCATCATCGACGCAGCTTCCTACACCGCTCAAATGCGGCAAGCCGCCAACATGCTCAACGAATATGCCGACCACTACGACCATCTGGAGCAAAAACGACTGGAGGCCGAACGCATTGCCGCTGAGGAACGTGCCCGCGCCGAAGCTCAGAGAATACAACGCGAGAAAGACCAGCGGCTTACTGAACTCAAAGAATCCATCAAGGAGAAAAACACGAAAATCACCTCCATCTGCGACGCCTACAATGTAAGCAACAAAGCAAAAGTCAAGGAGCTGAAAGACCTCTACTACGCCTACCTCGCTGTCTACAACCACTACAACCTTACCAGCGACAACACCGACGACAACCGCTTCCGCGAGCTGGAAGAACTCAAAGCCTTCCAGACCGGACTCATAGACAGCGTGCTTAGCGACAACTCTTACAACCAACGCATTGAAAACTTCGCCAACACCCTCAAACTGCGCGCCGGCAAGAACCATACCGACGTCAACAAGTCTTACCTGAAGACCTTCAAACGGGTGCAAATCCATGTCACCTTCAAAAACATTGCCGAATACAACGAATATGTCGGTCAGCTCCGCGACCTCATCGCCGTGCAGGAGAGCTACCTCACCGTCATCGACCTGCGCGAGGAAATAGCACGCAACAGCAACGGCATACAACAGCAATGCAGCAAGAAGCACCGCGACATCTGGAACTCCTACAAAGAAGTGCTCGACGAACTCAACACCGTTCCCGCCTACACCACCCTCACCGAGAGCAACAAATTCGTCGCCACACTGCAGGAGTTCACCCAGCTGCAAAAACACTACAGCGACGTCATCAAACGTATTGAAGTCATCGAAAACCGCGGCGACTCCATCGTCAACCTCTGCGGCAAAGAGACCAAGGATATCGCCACAGCCTACAAGAGCCTGGTGGACGCCACCGACTTTGTGCCCAAGTTCATCAACTTGTCGAGTGCCAACTACTACAACACCACCCTCGACGATTTCGAGACCATACAGCAACATTACATCGTCGCTGTGGGTCTGCGTAAACAGATAGCACAAGATGGCGACAAAATCCTCGCCTCCAAACCGACACCCAAGGGTCTCCTCGACGGCTACAAGCTGATGCGCAGCAACACCAACTTCGTACCCAACTTCAACACTCCCTCGGCGGGCGAAGACTTCATCATGCTACTGCGCCACTTCATCAAGATTCAAGACAAATTCAAGGACATCATCGAAAATCATGCCAACATTGAAAACACCACCAAGCAGTTCAAGATAGCTTTCAAAGACAGCAAAAACATCCTCAAAGCCTACAACCGCATGATTGAGGAATACACACTCGAAGCCGTCATCCTCAGCGAAAGCGACCTGAACAGTTACCGCACCCACCAAGATGCCGTCATTGCCATGCAGAACGCTTTCGGGCGCCTGATAGGGTCGGCAGAGAAAGAGGACGTCAACCAACGCCTCAAGAAAATCAAGGAAATCGACAAGATCAAACTGGTGATGGGCATCAAATAAAAAGGATAATTTAAATGTTAAATATATTAAATATTAATTTTTTTCCTTACATTTGCATTTGAAAAACCCTAACCAAACAATCACTCAAAACTAATAATAGCATTATATTCAGGAAATTACATTTATTAACCAACTATTAAAAAAATCATTTTATGAAGAAATTATTCTTAGTTATCGCTGCTGTTTTCGCTATGGCAACAACAGCAAACGCACAGGAAAACGCTTTGGGTGTTCGCGTCGGTGGCGGTCAAGGCTACGGCGCCGAACTTTCATTCCAGAAAGGTCTGGGTGGCAATCGCCTTGAAGTTGACCTCGGTCTGAATCTTGACGATGATGTCACAGCTTTCAGCCTCACCGGTGTGTACCAGTGGACTGGTGACATTGCCAAAGGTTTAGGTTGGTATGCTGGCTTTGGTGCCCGCTTGGGTTACTGGGACGTGGACAACGATGGTGATGACGCTGGAGTCGCCCTCGGTCTTGTTGGTCAGGCTGGTATTGAATACAAATTCTCCGCAGTGCCTATCCAACTTTCGCTGGACATTCGTCCTTGCTTCTACATTCTTCCCAGTACCGATTTCCACTGGGGTGACATTGCCCTCGGTATCCGCTATTGCTTCTAATGCTTAACAGCAATACAACAAAAAAGGTCTTCCTTCACGGGAAGACCTTTTTTTTGTTGGACTGATATATTACGCCATTACTTGGCGGCAGCTTGGGTGGCGGTGATGGCGACTACGTTGACGACATCCTCGACGGAGCAGCCGCGGCTGAGGTCGTTGATGGGAGCTGCCATGCCTTGCATTACGGGGCCGATAGCTTCGGCGCCAGCCAGACGCTGGACGAGCTTGTAGCAGATGTTGCCGCTCTGCAGGTCGGGGAAAACCAGCACGTTGGCTTTGCCTGCAATGTCGCTGTTGGGAGCCTTGGAAGCACCTACTTTGGGGACGATGGCGGCATCGGCCTGAAGCTCGCAGTCCAGCTTGACATTGGGGTCGAGCTCGTGGGCTACACGACCA
Organism: uncultured Bacteroidales bacterium; assembly: GCA_946542135.1. Lineage (GTDB taxonomy): Bacteria > Bacteroidota > Bacteroidia > Bacteroidales > P3 > Colimorpha. The sequence continues at coordinate 13,167 of CAMNKG010000006.1, read as the reverse complement.
GCCTCGATGACCTTGTCGACCAGCTCATGCTTGGCACTACCCTTGGTAGAGAAGCTGAGGATGGCCACGCGGGGTTCTTGGAAGCCGGCGATGGCTTTGGCGGTCTGGGCCGACACAACGGCAATCTGACCCAGCTCTTCGGCCGTAGGACAGGGCGTAGCGGCACAGTCGGCAAAGACCATCAGACCGTCTTCACCATAGGTCTTGTCCTTCAAGACCATGATGAAAGCACCGCTGACAACGCTAACGCCGGGAAGGGTCTTGACGACCTGGAAAGCGGGACGCAGCACGTCGCCGGTAGCATTGCGGGCACCGGCCACTTCACCGTCGGCATCGCCATTCTTGATGAGCAGTGTGGCAAGGTAGAGGGGGTCTTCCACCAGTCGCATAGCCTCGTCCATCTGCATGCCTTTCTTCTTGCGTATCTCGCAAAGCATTTCAGCGTAGAACTGCTTCTTGGGGTGTGTGACGGGGTCGATGATGGTAGCCTTGTCGATATTTTTGAGTCCCCACTGAGCGGCAAGGTTCTTGATTTCAGCCTCGTTGCCGAGGAGGATAAGACGAGCGATGCCCTCTTGCAGGATGATGTCGGCTGCCTTGAGGGTACGTTCCTCGGTGCCTTCAGCCAGCACAATGCACTTGTTGGCCTGCTTGGCTTTGGCTCTGATTTGATCCATTAAACTCATAGCTAAGATTCTATTGATTGGTTGTGTATTGAATAATATTTGTCGGAATAGATATTAACGGGCGATGACCACGGTAGCGCTGTAGCTGCGCGACGATGTGTAGAGATGCATGACATAGGAGCCCTCGGGCAGGGAGCCCAGATTGACGGCCTGCGAGGTGGCGGTGAGTACCGTGCGACCTTCAGCCACACAGCGTCCGTTGAGGTCGAAGACCTTATAGTTGGCGTCACCCAAGGCATCGACATCGAAGTAAACCATACCCTTAGAGGGGTTAGGAAAGACCTTAATCGACTGTGGCTTAGCTAAATCGACATTGTCGATAGCCACGTCCTGATAGTCTAAACCATCGAGGCTGCTGACATTGGTTCCGTCAGGGTCGAGCCAAGCAGAGAGGCGGCCCGTATTGGTGTTGTTGCCCGTCCAAGAAGAATAGAAGCGGCCGTAGAGGTCGATACCGGCTGTGGAATCGCAGGAGCTGGTGCCGGCAAAGAGTTGGCCGACAATGCGTTTCTGCGCATTGAAAAGCGGCGAACCCGAGGAGCCCTGTTCAGTGACGCCACGGTTCTGATTGCCAGTATACCAGTTGACGATGAGGAACTTGCTATAATAGCCCGTGCCATTCGTGACACGAAGGGGGAAAGAGATTTTCTTGTAGTCGCCACCAGGATGGTGTATGCAGGCGCCAGCAGATGTACCGCCACCGGCAGTGCGATCCCAGCCGGCGTAATAAGGCGTGTAGCTGTCGGGGATGTTGCTGTTGAGTTGGAGCAAGAGGAAGTCGGAACCCGACTGATAGCTCAGTTTCGACTTGATGGTGGCGCCAGTAATGGACTTGGAGATAGAGCCACCGGCGTTGGATTCGCAGTAACGGCTCTCATAGAGGAAATAGGTGACAATCTGGCGCAGGGTACCGATTTCATCAGGATCCTGGCAGTGGTAAGCCGAGAGGACATAAGGCGTGCGGTCCTGACGGGTGTTGTTGATTACGGCACCCGAGCACATGAAAGAGCCCACGTTGGAGCGGATTTCGAGCGCGACGACAGAGCGTATCTGGTTGCGCCAGTCGTCGCCATCGGAACAGACCACGTTGATGTGGCAGTCGCCATCGGCGTAGCCAAGCTGACCTTTCATAGCCTCAACCTCAGCGTCATACATATTGGATACATAGCCAAAGATGTCGCGATAGCCGTGGCAGAGCTGGTCGACGACGAGACGTCCGGGTTCCTGGCCGGCAGGCACGTAATACTCAATGTAGATGGTGCTACCGGGGATGGACTGGGTGTAGAAAGTGCCGTCGTCCATGACATCTTCGGGGAGGAAAGAGCCCAGCACCACATCGCCCGATTGGTCATAGAAGAAGACCGTGCTGCCTTCAGAAAGCTGGAAGTCAGAAAAATGCAGCGACACAAAAGAGGCACCTGGCGAATTGACAGAAAGCAGGAAATGAGTTCCCTGAGCATCCTTCACCACCTTGCCGTCGGCAACGACATCGATAGCGACATCCTGCATCACACCGACGCGCATAGGACCGGAGCCCTTGGTGTGCGACTCGTCTTCGCGGAGCAGCAGGTCGTTATTGATTTCGTCAAGGTCGATACGGGTAGTGACAGCCTTGTCCATGGCATGGTTGAAGAGTGGCGAACCACCATGGCTGATCTGTGCGAAAGCACTGCCAGAAATCATCATGGCAGCCAAGGCAAAAAAGAAGCGAATGATTTTTTTCATTGGTAGATACTATTTTGTAATTCTATAATTTAAATAATGTACATATTATATTAGGAAAATACAAAAGTACTAAAAAATACGGATATGCAAAAAAATTCGTACCTTTGTGTTTTCTTTGAATAACAAAAATAAAATATAACATATGGCAAATCAAGAAGATATCTTCAAAAAAGTCGTCTCTCATGCCAAAGAGTACGGTTTCATTTTCCCCTCGAGCGAGATTTACGACGGTCTGGGTGCCGTCTACGATTACGGCCAATTAGGCACCGAACTGAAAAACAACATCAAGCAGTATTGGTGGAAATCCATGGTGCAATACCATGAGAACATTGTCGGCATCGACTCCGCTATCTTCATGCACCCCAAGATATGGAAAGCATCCGGCCACGTCGACGCTTTCAACGACCCCCTTATCGACAACAAAGACAGCAAGAAACGCTACCGTGCCGACGTGCTCATCGAAGACCACATAGCCAAAATAGAGGACAAAATAAAGAAAGAATGCGACAAGGCCCAGAAACGCTTCGGCGACGCTTTCGACCGCCAGCAGTTCGTCACCACCAACGCCCGCGTGCTGGAGCACCAGAAGCAGATTGACGAGATTCGCGGCAAATATGCCGAACTGATGAACGCCAACGACTTGGCAGGACTGAAGCAACTCATCCTCGACCTGGGCATCGTCTGTCCTATCAGCGGCACGCGCAACTGGACCGACGTCAGACAGTTCAACCTGATGTTTGCCACCAAGATGGGTAGCGTGGAAGGTGAGAACGACACGCTCTACCTGCGTCCGGAGACGGCACAGGGCATCTTCGTCAATTTCCTCAACGTGCAGAAAAGCGGCCGCATGAAGATACCCTTCGGCATCGCGCAGATTGGCAAGGCATTCCGCAACGAAATCGTGGCGCGCCAGTTCATCTTCCGCATGCGCGAGTTTGAACAGATGGAGATGCAGTTCTTCGTGCGTCCCGGCAGCGAGCTGGAATGGTTCAAATACTGGAAAGAAGAACGTTTGAAATGGCATCTCGCCCTCGGCATCCCCGCCGACAAATACCGCTACCACGACCACGAGAAGCTGGCACACTACGCCAACGCCGCCACCGACATAGAGTTTGAATTCCCCTTCGGATTCAAGGAGTTGGAAGGCATCCACAGCCGCACAGACTTCGACTTGAGCCGCCACAGCGAATTCAGCGGCAAGAAGTTGCAGTATTTCGACAGCGAACTCAACGAAAGCTACACGCCTTACGTCATCGAGACCTCTATCGGTGTGGACCGCACCTTCCTGGCCATCTTCAGCCACGGCCTGAAGGAGGAAACCCTCGAAGACGGCAGCACCCGCACGGTGCTGAGCCTGCCGCCCATACTGGCACCCTACAAGGCCGCCGTATTGCCCCTCGTCAAAAAAGACGGACTGCCCGAAAAGGCACGCGAAATCATGGATCTTCTGAAATATGATTTTATGGTACAGTACGACGAGAAAGACGCCATCGGACGCCGCTACCGCCGCCAAGACGCCATCGGCACACCTTTCTGCATCACCGTCGACAACGACACCCTCAGCGACAACGCCGTCACCGTGCGTGACCGCGACACCATGCAACAGGAGCGTGTCGCCATCGACAACCTCAACAGCTATCTGCATAAACGCATACAGCCTATAAAGGTTGACTGAAACAGCCCTTAACTATACAAGCAAGCCAACCTCGACGATGGCTTGCTTTTTTATAATTATATTTACACAACAGCAACCCACTATCATGAAAAGAACCATTGTTTTTCTTGCAATCCTCTGGGCGGCACTGTCCGCACAGGCCCAGCAACCGTTGCAGGTGGAGACCTTCCGATTGAGCAACGGCATGAAAGTCATATTGGTCGAAGAACACTCAAAACCAGAAATCTACGGTTCCGTACTAGTACATGCCGGCAGCAAAGACGAAGACACCAACGCCACCGGTGTGGCACACTATCTGGAACATATCATGTTCAAAGGTACAGACCGCATCGGCACCATCGACTGGGACAGCGAGAAACCTCTGCTGGACAGCATCAGCGACCTCTACGACCTGATGCAGCAAACCACCGATTCCGAAAAGAGACATCAGATACAACTCGAAATCAACCGTTTGAACATCGCCGCCAGCAAATACGCCATTCCCAACGAGACCGACGCCATACTGCAGAAAATGGGCTGTACCGGTCTCAACGCAGGCACCTCGTGGGACCAAACCATATACTTCAACACACTACCCTCCAACCAGTTGGAGAATTGGATGGAGGTCTATGCCGAACGTTTCCGCAACCCGGTGTTCCGTCTCTTCCAAGGAGAGCTGGAAGCCGTCTATGAGGAAAAGAACCTCCGCAGCAACAGCAACCCCATGAACGGTTTCATCGAGGGACTGCTCACCGAGGCCTTTGGCGAGCACCCCTACAGCCGTCCCATCATAGGCCATACACGGCACCTTAAGAACCCGCAACCCAGCGAGATGACCAAATTCTACCAGCGCTGGTATATCGCCAACAACCTGACGCTCATCCTTGTCGGCGACTTCAAGAGCGCGGATGCCAAGAGGATGGCAGAGCAATATTTCTCAGCACTGCCCAGCGGCACCATACCGCCACAGAAGCACTACAAGCTTCCCACCTTCGAGAAGCAGGTGGTGAAAACCGTGCGCCAGACACCCATCAAAATGGGTATGATGATATTCCCCGGCGTCCCCAACAGCCATCCCGACCAAGTGGCACTGAGCATGCTAAGCGAAATACTCAGCGCCGAACGCTTCACCGACGCCATGACCGAACACAAACTGATGGCTGCCGCCTACATGCCTTTCGCCTTCAACGAGGCAGGTGCCAATGTGGTGATGTATGTCCCCAAAATCATCGGTCAGAAACACGCCAAAGCTGAAGAGGTTGTATGGCAATGCATTGACAGTATCAAGGACGGCCGCTTCAGCGACACCCTGATGGCCAGCATCAAGATGGAGCACACCCTGAGCGCCCTACGCATGATTGAGGATGCCGCCCACATCAACAGCCTGATACAAGAATTGGACGCTTCGGGCCAAAGCTACGACGACTGGTTGGAATACAACCGCAAATTCCAGGCCTTGACACGCGAGGACATCATGGCTGTCGCCAAGAAATATTTCGACCGCGACCATGTCACCATCATCCGCTCCAAGATGGGATTTCCCAAACAGGACGAAGTAGTAAAACCCGACTGGGAGCATCTGGAAAGCCAAAACCAGAATGCCCACACCGAATTTGCCAAACACATCGAGGAGAACAAACCGCAGCCCATCGTACCCCAGGTCATTGACTTTAAGAACGATGTAGACATCGTCCCCGTCACCGGACAGATGAATCTTTACAGCGTCAAGAATCCCAAAAACAACCTCTTCGAACTCAACATCGTATACAACTACGGCACCATGGACGATCCCGAACTGGACCGCGCCGCCAACTATATGCAGATGTTAGGCACCGGCGACATGAACCTGACACGCTACATGACCGCCATGCGGCTGCTGGGAGGCGAATGCACGCTCAATGTTGGCGCCTATGTCACCACCTTGCAAATCAGCGGCCCCGAAGAGAACAGGGAAGCCATCGTTGACCTGGCGCTGCGACGCCTGCGCCAGCCGCGCCACGACAAGACACAGATAGACATGCTGGTAAAGAACAGCAGCGGTGACAAGAACTCGGCCAAAAACGATGTGTCGACATGGAGCAACGCCCTCAACGAATACGTAATCTACGCCGACAAATCGGACTATCTGTCCCACATGCCCATGAAACAATGGGGCAAACGCAGCTGCGAAGAGATGGCAGCAGAATGCGACAGCATCTTTACCCGCGACGGCTATGCCTCATATGTAGGCACCGGCGATCCCACATCGGTAGCCCAGATGCTGCTTGACAAAGGGCTTACCCGCGAAGGCGTCCGCGTCGTGCCGCCACGCAGCTTCCACCGTCACCATCCCTCGGAAAGCACTGTATGGTATGCCCACAACAAAAAGTTTGTCGAAGCCTACATCAGCTACCTCTTCCCCAGCACAGACTTCGAACTCGACGACGAGGCATCAGCCATGCTCTTCAACGAATATTTCGGTGGCGGCATGAATTCGGTGGTGTTCCAGGAAATCCGCGAATTCCGTTCGCTGGGCTACCACACCCGCGGCCGCTTCAGCTACGACTGGCGCAACCTCAACCCCGCGTACATGAGCTGCTTCCTTGCCGCACAGAGCGACAAAACCCTCGACGGCCTGGAAGCCATGCAGAGCATCGTGCAGGACCTTCCTTTGCGCCAGGATAAATTCGACGCCGCCAAACAAGGCCTCATCACCACGCGCAACGGACAGTACTACAGCTTCCGCCAGATACCCTCACAGGTGCGCTATTGGATAGAACAGCGCCACTACAGCTCCGACCCGCGTACAGACATGACGCACCGCATCGAAGAGCTAACCATAGACGACATGGCCGCCTTTCACAAGAAGTACATCAGCGGACGCCCCATGAGCGTGATCCTCTGCGCCGACATGCGCAAAGTGGACATGGAGCAGCTGAAGAAATACGGAAAAATGAAGGAACTGAAATTCGACCAGATCTTCAAGTTCTAAACACCAGACCGACAATGTCGGCAAGCATACCCGCCAGCGGAGACCCCTCGTCGACCGCTGGCGGTGTTGTTATAGGCACACCCACCAGAAGGCGCTGCACCGCCTCGGGCAGGGTCACGTCGAGGGCATCGGTAGAGAGTGCCACATCCGCGATGACGCCACGCGCTTCGTCGACAGCGACAGACAGTTCCACCAGCCCCCAGTCAAACTGCGCAGAGCGTTGCACCTGGAAGTGACGCCATTTGCCGAAAAGCCACTCATCGCTACTGTAGCGGGCGTAAAGCTCTTTCACCTCCTTTCTGTCGGCAAGGACCTCGAAAGGCACCTCGCTACAATCGGGACAACCATAGACCTCGAGGAAAGCCTTCTTGAGACGAGGCACGATATTGTCGCTGGTGACATCGGCAAGCTCCGAAAGATTGACCACACGACTCGCCACCGACTGCACGCCATGTTTGTGCAACTTGGAAGGTTTGACTTTGAGGTAGCGGCTAAGGTCATCCATGTTACCCTTGATCAAGATGGTGCCGTGGTGCAGCCGGTTGAAGTGACCTTTGGAGAAAGCATTGCCGCTGAATTTGCGTCCCTGGCACAACAGGTCGTTGCGACCGCTCAGCGAGGTCGAGAGACCATAGCTGTCCACGGCGCGACACACCACCTCGAACTGGCGCTCCTGGTCGTAGAGCGCATAGGGAGCCACGAAGCTGAAATTGATGTTGCCATCGTCGTGATAGACAGCGCCGCCACCAGTGGTGCGACGCATCACGAAGCCACCGTCGGCGAGCAGCTGGTCGACATCACATTCAGCGAAAGGGTTCTGATTCTGGCCCACCACCACGGTGCGGCGGTTCTTCCAAAGATAGAGGGTCACGGTATCTTCATTGGGCTGCGAAACGAGATAATTTTCCACGGCCACGTTCCAAAAAGGATTGGTCTGGTTGCTGGTAACAAACTGGAGTTTCATTGCGGGACGTTACAATTTGAAAGAAAGCGAGAGATAGTTGGGGGCTTGCCCCAAGTGGTAGTTGCGGCGCGCAAACGAGAATTCGAAACGCTTGACGCGCAAACCGAAGCCATAGGACAGGCCGCTGGTGTTGATTTGCGTGCGGGCATCGGCAGCCATTTCGGCAGTCTGGCGGAAGCGGTAGCCCAACCGTACGAAGAGGTGCTTCTTGATGTCAAGTTCCACGCCCAAGACAACATGTCGGGCGGCCTGGTCGAGGAAGTTGGCGAGACCGTCATACCAAGGCTTGGTAATCGGCTCACCGGTATAGGGGTCTGTCTCCTCGACAGGCGTGAGCGGATCATCGTAGCCAAGATTCCACCGCGTCAGCTGGTCGAGCATAAGGAACAGACGGAAGGGGGCGTTGGCAGCCTTGAATGACGCCGAGAAGGCGAGGTCGAAAGGCAGATGTTCAGTGGTGCCGTCGAAGGTGGCTATCTGGGCTCCAATGTTGCGGGCCTGCAGCGTGGCGGCGAAGCGTTTGTCGTCGGAGACGAAGGAGCCTGCCACATCGAGCGCAAAAGCCCAGGCCGTATAGCTCTCGTACTGCGAGCGGATGGGACGGAACGACGCACCCACCGAGAAATTGGAATCGATATTGAGACCCCATCCCACCATCAGCGCAATGTCGGAAGCTGTGAATTCGCCTTGCGACACCTCATATTCATCGTATGCCTGAAAATTGCCGTAGCCATTATACTGCAAGCCGAAGAGGAAGGTACCAAACCGGTGAAAATCCCATCCGTAGGCCACCGAAGCCATGCGGCTTTCGGAGAAGAGGCCCACATAGTTCAGCGCCATGCGACGGTGATAGCCGGAAGCGATGAGGGAGGGGTTGTCCATGCCGATAAGAACGTCGGTAGGGTCGTAGAGCGAGAGGAAGTCCGAGCCCAAAGCCGCAGTACGTGCCGACGCAGGCATCTGCAGCACAGGAAGAGTGTAGAGACCCGCCACCTGAGCGCGCACTGAGAAGACGCCGGAAAGCAACAGCACCAGGACAAGTGAAAGTCTGCAATTCTTCGACATGGTACGGATTTCCATAGTTTATTTACCAAACAGGGGACGCGCCGTCAATCGTTCCACACCTCTTTGCCCTCGTCGGTGAGATAACCGCTGCGCATCTTTTTGCCCACACGCATACGGATGATGTATTTGCCGTTGAGGATAAGCACCTCGTCGTATTTGAATTCCGTCACGAAGGTGCCGCGAACATCGATGAAGGCCCACTTGCCTTTGCGGCGCAGGGCAGCATAATAGGCCGTATAGTGGTTTTTGCTATAGTCTATCTCGCAGAGGGCAGCATCGTAGGCCACATCGGTGAGGGGTTCGCCGCTGACGCCCACAAAGCCCCACTTGCCGTCGACAGACACGGGATACATGCCGCCGTTGGTTTCGTAGAGGACAGCGTCGTAGCGAGGACGTATGGCCCAGTCGTTATTCTTATCCACATAGCCCCACTCGCCCGTCTCGCAACGGCAGGGATAGTACATCGGGTATACGCCCTGTGCTCTGAATGAGAGCGGCAGGAAAAGAAGGATGCACAAGAGCCCCAGCAGTCTCGACGCCCGCAGGGCAGGAGACATTGGGGAAAGGGCGAGTGGAGTTAGAGGATGAGACATATTTATAATGATATGTTGTAATTTAAACCGCTATAGATTACTGGTTGCGCTTGGTGTTGCGTTCGTGACGCATGAGATGGCTCGGTTCGAGCGACATACGGTCGGTTTCGAGCAGCGAGGCCACGCCTTCGTCGACGCGACGTTTGGCTTCGCATGCCGGGCAATGGCACTCCTCGTGGTAGTTGCGCGGCTCGGTGTAGGTAGTGATGACGCCTTCGAAGTTGCGCAGAATGACCTTATCGGGGCTCTGCGAGATGACGTACTGCGGCATGACCGGGGTCTTGCCTCCGCCGCCGGGAGCGTCGACCACGAAGGTGGGAACAGCGTAGCCACTGGTGTGGCCGCGCAGGTTCTCGATGATTTCGATACCCTTGCTGACAGGGGTGCGGAAATGCTCGAGGCCCATGGAGAGGTCGCACTGGTAGATATAGTAAGGACGCACGCGGTTGCGCACCAGCTCGTGCATCAGTTTCTTCATGACGTGGACGCAATCGTTCACGCCGCGCAGCAGCACGGTCTGGTTGCCCAGCGGAATGCCAGCATTGGCCAGACGGGCGAGTGCCTGTTCAGCCTCGGGCGTAAACTCGTTGGGGTGGTTGAAGTGGGTGTTGAGCCAGATGGGGTGATATTTCTTGAGCATCTCGCACAGTTCGGGGGTGATGCGCTGCGGGCAGACAACGGGCGTGCGGCTGCCGATACGGACAATCTCCACGTGCGGAATCTTGCGCAGACGGCCAATGATGTATTCCAGCTTCTGGTCGCTGACCATCAGGGCGTCGCCGCCGCTGAGGAGCACGTCGCGTACCTGCGGGGTCTTTTCGATATATTCAAGACATTTCTCGATGCGCTGGCTGGGGCTTTCGTCATCCTTCTGGCCGGCAAAACGGCGACGGGTGCAGTGGCGGCAGTACATGGAGCACATGTCGGTGATGAGGAACAGGACGCGGTCCGGATAGCGGTGCGTGAGACCGGGAGCCGGCGAATCCTCATCCTCATGCAGTGGGTCGTTGAGGTCGGCAGGAGCGATGTTGCATTCAGCGCCCTGCGGTATGGCCTGACGGCGGATAGGATCGTAGGGGTCGTTGGGGTCTATAAGACTCAGATAGTAAGGCGTGATGGCCATGCGGAACTTGGCCAGAGCCTTCTTGATACCTTCGGCCTCTTCGTCAGAGAAGGTGAAATATTTGCTCAGTTCTTCGTAGGTCTCGATACGGTTCTTGACCTGCCATTTCCAGTCGTTCCACTGCTCGTCGCTGACGCCAGGGAACATTTCTTTTCTGCGGTTAACTTTCATATAATATATTTTCTTTATTATTATTTTTCAATATGATAGAAACACCGTGAACGATATTCGGCATATCAATCACGGTGCAAAGATAGTAAAAAAAAGACTATCAGTGATATTTTTTTGCCTAAACGAGTAAACAGCGTTGGCAACAGGCACAGTGTCGGCAGAAGGTCTATACGTCAGGCGTAGAGCTCCTCGAAGAGGTGGCGGATGGGTTCACTCTCGCGAAGGATGTTGAGAGTCAGTTCGGCGTGACCGCGGGCATAGCCGTTACCGACGATGAGGTTGATATCCTTGCCCACGCCCTCGGCGCCCAAAGCCGCGCGGGTGAAGCTGGTGGCCATCGAGAAGAAATAGACGCATCCCCTACCCTTGGTGATGAGGATAGAGGTCATCTCGGTGTTGGGCACGTTGACGTTGTTGATAGTGACATCGGTGCCGCGGCCGCCAGTGATGGCCATCACCTTGTTGTAGACGTCCATGACGTTGGTGGCATCGGCCACGATGACGTCGGTGGCCAGGCCCATATCCTTGATGCGCTGAGCGTTTTTCTCGCTGTATTCGACAACGATAACCTTGCCGTAGCGTCCCACGTTCTGCATAGCCTGATAGCAGCAGAGGATGCCGCTCTTGCCGCCACCGCCGATAAGACAGACGATGTCGCCTTCGGTGACGAGGCGGTCGACCTGGGCAGGTGCACCGGCCACATCGAGGGCTGCCAGTGCCAAACGTTCGGGCAGGTCGTTGGGCAACACAGCAAAGAGACCGCTCTCGAAGAGGATGGCTTGAGCCTCGACATCCACCTGGTCATGCTGGGGGTCGAGGTGCTTGATCTGTTTTATCTTCAGCGGGGTCAGCGACAGCGATACCAGAGTGGCTATCTTGTCGCCCACCTTCACCTTGGTGTTGCTGTGGAAATTGGGACCTATCTCCTTGACGGTGCCTATCAGCATGCCGCCGCTGCCCGTCACGGGGTTCTGCATTTTGCCGCGTTCGTCGACGATGCTGAGAATCATTTTCTTCATCTGCTCGGCATCGTCGCTACAAGCGTGGCGTATCTGGGTGTAGCTCGCCGAGTCGATATTGAGGGTAGTGACATCTATAAGAAGCTCGTTGTCATATATTTCCATCGAGTTGTCCAATTTCTGGGCAGGCTGAGGCAGTGTTCCGAGCGGCTCCACTACACGATGGGTACCATATCGGTTTCCGTTCAATCTCATATACTATATCTTTATATCCGCAGGCGCGGTGTTATTGGATGAATCGGCAGCATGATGAAAACCGTCAGAGCATTCTGCCGAGCATCCATAATTGTTTTTGTTATATAACAATCAATCAATTAAGTTGTTTCCTAACTTAGGCGTTTGCGAAAATCAGGGCCATTCAACTTCCTCTTCCTTCAGTTCGAATTCAATGGATTTGATGGTGGAGGCGCCATTGCTGTTGGTCACATCGATGACGACGTCTTTATAGGTATAGCGGTTGGCATTGACACGCTTGACGCTTTTATTGGTTATCAACGTCTTGATATTGTCACCTACACCATAAAGTTTTCCCTTGATATCGATACCGACAACCGATTTCGAGCTTACCTTGATAAGGTAGATAGCAAGTGTCTCATCGTTACCGACATCCCAACGGTCGTAGCGGGCACGGGCTTCCATCACTTTCTCCCCGTTGAGAGTGAAGACAAGAAGATGACCATCCATGTCTTCGGAGATGGTAAAAGCGTCATAAAGCCCCTCAACAGATTTAGGGAGATCCTTGATAAGCATGTTCATCTTGACCGGACCGACACCTTCGCTTGTGAGTCCGTAGGTTGGAGCCTCGGCGGCATTGGCGGCAATAGCAGCAAAGGCCATCACCAACATCAATACGGGTAATAGAACTTTCTTCATATATTCCGATGTTGAAACGAATGGGTTAAAATACTTAAAAAAAGAAACCTGCCGGTCGGTTTTTTCCGGCCGGCAGGTTAACGATTTTTCTTGACCGGACTATTCTGACCGTTTTCAAGCGGTCAGTCCAGATGGCACTTAAGCATAGAGCTCTTCGAAGATTTTGCGCAGCTTCGGGCTCTCGCGGAGTTCCTGGAGGGTGTATTCGGCGTGGCCTTTGGTGTAGCCGTTACCCATGATCATGTTGACGTCGCTGCCGATACCTTCAGCACCGAGGCTGGCCTTGGTGAAGCTGGTGGCCATCGAGAAGAAGTAGACGATAC
>CAMNKG010000005.1 GCA_946542135.1 uncultured Bacteroidales bacterium | reverse complement strand
GTTAGAGAGCTACCAGATCCAGCGCGAGAACCTGGACGTCACCAAACGCGTCTTCGACAACCTCACCGAAAAATACAAATTCGGCCGCGCCAGCAGCTTAGAGGTGACCAACGCCTCGACCGACATCATCTCGGCGCAGAGCAACTACATACAGGCGGTGATGAACGTCATTGCCGCCCAGATAGAGCTTGAGACGCTGCTCAACAACAGCAACACTACCACCAACGAATAATAAAAATAGAAATACAACACATGAAGAAGATTTTGCGAATCGCATGCATCAGCCTTGTCGCCGTCAGCATAGCTGCCTGCGGCGGCAAACAAAAGGACACCAAGACTGCCACCACGACGAAGAAAGAGGCAGAGAAAGTCAAAGTTCAGGAAATAAAAAGCCAGCGTATTGCCAAGCAGCTGGAGCTGTCGACCATTTTGGAGGGCTACGAGACCATGAACATCTCGCCCAGCATCACCGGCCACATCGAGCACATCTACGTGCAGGTGGGCAGCCGCGTGGCCAAAGGCGCCATGCTGGTGCGGATGGACCAGACGCAGCTGAACACGACGCGCATCAACCTGGCGTCGACGAAGACAGAGTTTGACCGCGTCGCCGCCCTCAAGGCGTCGGGGAGCATCAGCGAACAGGTCTACGACCAGACCAAAGCGGCCTACGACCAGCTGGTGGAAACAGAGCGCTTCCAGAACGAGAACACCTTCGTCAAAGCACAGTTTGGCGGCGTGATCAGCGCCAAAAACTATGAAGACGGCGAGATGTACACCGGGGCACCGATCCTGCAGCTCACCCAGATCAGCCGCCTGAAAGCCCTCATCAACATACCCGAAAGCTACTACCCCTTGGTGCGACAAGGTATGAAGGTGAACGTATACAGCGACATCTATCCCGACAAGGTTTTTGCCGCCACCATCGAAATTGTTTACCCCACCATAGACCCCTCGACGCACACCTTCCAGGCGAAGCTGAACATTCCCAATCCCGGCGAAAAGATACGTCCCGGCATGTATGTGCGAACCTCTATGGCACTTGGCGAAATCGACGCCATCGTGGTGCCCTATCAGAGCGTGCTGAAGCTCACGGGCAGCAACGACCGCTACCTTTTTGTTGACGACAACGGCACCGCCCGCCGCGTGGCCGTCACGCTCGGACAGCGCTTCGACGACCAGATTGAAGTGATTCCCGTCACGCCTGGCGACCTCAAGGAAGGCGACCGACTGATCGTCACCGGTCAGGCGCGTCTCGTCGACGGCAGCAAACTGGAAATCGTGGAAGACTGAAATACATTCAACCCACCGCTTAAAAAACTATAAAAGTCAACGTTAAGGTTAAAGTTAAAGTTAAGGTTAAAGTTAACGTTAACGTCAAGGTTAAAGACAAATCAGAAAATGGCCATATACAAGACAGCAATTAACAAACCCATCACCACGGGACTAATCTTCGTGGCTGTGATCATCCTGGGTCTCTTCTCCCTCTCGCGCCTGCCTATCGACCAGATGCCGGAGATGGACCCGCCCTACGTCACCGTCATGACCACCTACGCCGGCGCCAACGCCAGCGAGATAGAAACGAACATCACCAAGCTGGTCGAGAACTCGCTCAACTCCGTCGACGGCCTGAAGAACATCACCTCGAACAGCCGCGACAACCTCAGCGTGGTGACCCTCGAATTTGAATGGGGCAGCGACATCGACGAAGCGCTCAACGACATACGCAGCTACGTCGACCTGCTCTACGACAACCTGCCCGACGGCGTATCGCGTCCCATGATCCTCAAGCTCAACTCAAGCGCTATGCCCATTATGGTCTACGGCTTCACCGCCGGCGAAAGCTACTCGGGCATGGACCGCATCCTCGAGGACAACGTCACCAACGTACTGAACCGCATCGACGGCATCGGCAACATCACCGTCAGCGGCGCTCCGGAGCGCTACATCTACATAGACCTCGACCCCAAGCAGATAGACGCCTACGGCCTCTCGCTCGAAGCCGTCGGTCAGGCCATCTCGGCCAACAACCTGGACCTGGCGTCGGGTACCGTCAAGATGGGCAAGGAACAATACCAGATGCGCGTCAAGGGTGAATACGTGGAAAGCTCCGAAATAGCCGACATCGTGGTTGCCACCATGCCCACAGGGCGCCAGATTTTCGTCCGCGACCTGGCCACCGTTCGCGACACCATCAAGGACCTCTCCCTCGACGAGAAAATCAACGGTCAGGACGGCGGCCGCCTCATCATCACCAAGCAGACGGGCGCCAACACCGTGGCTATCGCCAACGCCGTGAAGAAAGAGATGGACAAGATCATGAAGACCTTGCCGCCCGACTTCAACGTCACCCTTATCCGCGACGGTTCGGAGGATATCACCAACGCCATCAACGGCCTCACGGAGAGCATCTTCTACGCCCTCCTCTTCGTGGTCCTCGTGGTCCTCGTCTTCCTGGGCAACTGGCGCAGCACCATCATCATCGGTCTCACCATCCCTATCTCGCTGGTCACCTCGTTCATCTACCTCCTTATCAGCGACAGTTCCCTCAACATCATCTCGTTGGCCTCGCTCACCGTGGCCATCGGTATGGTGGTCGACGACGCCATCGTGGTGCTGGAGAACATCACCAAGCACATCGAACGCGGCGAGAACCCGCGCGAGGCGGCCATATGCGCCACCAACGAGGTGTGGACCTCCGTCATCGCCACCACGCTGGTGCTCGTGGCGGTCTTCATACCGCTCACCATGCTGTCGGGTATGGCGGGCATCATGTTCAAGGAACTGGGCTGGATCATAACCATCGTGGTCTGCGTTTCGACGACGGCGGCAATCACCCTTATTCCTATGCTTTCAAGCCTGATGCTCAAAGAGAAGCCCTTCTTCCTGAGCAAGATAGAAGAGGAGGAAGCGCGCAAAAAGCAGGAAAAGAAACGTTTCACCTACGCCAAAACCATCGGACGCGCCTTCGACGCCGTCGACTCCTGGTATGCCAACGTGCTTCGCTGGTGTCTACGCCACAAGCGCGTCACGCTTCTGATTGCGCTGGCGTTCTTCATCGTCACCATGCTGCCCTTCTTCTCGGGCAAGATAGGTATGGACTTCATGAAAGAACAGGATAACGGCAGCATCAGCATCACCGCCGAGCTGCAACGCGGCACGCGCATCGAGGAAACCCTGAAGACGGCGCGCCACATGGAGGCCGACATCAAGCAGATACTCGGCGACGACGTGATCGTCATCTCTACGTCGGCAGGTTCGAACGACGACGCAGGCTTCGCAGCGCTCTTCAACAGCACCACCAACAACAAGATCAGCATGTCGATACGCTGCACCAAGAAATATGACCGCAAACGTAGCATCTTCGACATGCAGGAAGAGCTGCGCCAATGCTTCGACCAGTATCCGGAGCTGGTCAACTTCCAGGTGTCGCAAGGCGGCATGGGCGGCGGCAGCAACAACACGCTGCAGGTGGAAATTTACGGCTACGATTTCGACCAGACAACCAACTTCACCCAGGAGCTGCGCCGCCGCGTGATGGAGAATGTGCAAGGTGCACGCGACACCAAAATCAGCCGCGACGAGGACCGCGCGGAACTCAAGATTGAGTTTGACAAGCAGAAGCTCGCCCTCCACGGCCTGAGCGGCTCCACGGTGGCCATGTATGTGCGCAACCGCGTCAACGGTATGGCGGCGGGATTCCTCAAAGAAGACGGCGAGGAGTACAACATCGTGGTGCGCCTCAAAGAGGAATACCGTTCCTCGATTTCGGACATCGAGGAGTTCTCCATCCCCACCGCCACGGGAGCACAGGTCAAACTGAAGGAGCTGGCTACCATCAGCGAATACTGGTGTCCGCCGACGATTGAGCGCAAGAACCGCCAGCGCTACCTCACGCTGACCGTGATGCCCTATCAGACATCGCTGGGACAACTGGCAGAAGGCGTACAGAACGAGATCAACCAGATGAACATACCCTCGGGCGTCCATGTGGCGCTGGCCGGCAACTACGAGGACCAGCAGAAGACCTCGAAGGATATGGTCACCCTCGCCCTCCTTATCATCATGCTGGTATACATCGTTATGGCATCGCAGTTCGAGTCGTTCAGCAAGCCGTTCATCATCATGTTCGCCATACCTTTCGCCCTCAGCGGCGTGGTGCTGGCGCTCCTGATTACTGGCGAAAACCTTGATATGGTGGGTATGCTCGGAATCGTCCTCCTCATCGGTATCGTCGTCAAAAACGGTATCGTCCTGGTCGACTACATCAACCTGCTCCGCGAACGCGGCACCGACCTCTACGAAGCCATCGCGCTCAGCGGCAAGAGCCGTCTGCGCCCGGTGCTCATGACGGCGTTCACCACCATCCTCGGTATGATACCTATGGCCACGTCGACCAGCGAAGGATCCGAACTCTGGACCACGCTCGGCATCGTCGTCATCGGCGGTCTCACCGTCTCCACCTTCGTCACGCTCATCGTCGTGCCGATCCTCTACGCTATCTTCAACCGCAAGAGCGAAATAGAGAAGAAGGAACGCGAACGCCGCAAGTTCGTCTTCATGAACATCCAGCTCGACGAGAAGGATTAACGTTAACGAAAACGAAAACGTTAACTTTTTAGTAACGCTTAAAAAATAAGGTGTTTACTTCTCTATTCTATCTGTCTGATTGTATCAACTTATTTTTGCTTAACGGCGAATTTTGCGAATTACTCGAATTAAAAACAAAAACAACATGAAATCTGTACTCATAGTATACAACCAAGCCAACAACGAACGCGTGGAATACATGCTCGACACCTTGCAGATACGGGGCTTCACCTTTTGGGAGAACGTCCAAGGAAGGGGTCACCTCAACGGTGACCCCCATCGCGGCACCCACGCATGGCCGGAAATGAACAACGCCATCCTCACCGTCATCGACGACGACAAAGTTGAAGAGCTTCTCACCGCAGTGCGCAAGCTCGACAAACGCAACGAGGAAGTCGGTATCCGCGCCTTTGTCTGGAACATCGAAACCAGCACCCTCTGAAGTCCGACTCCGACGACTCACACTTCAACCTCGCATCTCCCCTCCCCCATGTTGACCATCCGTCACAAACGATCATTCTACGAACCCCGGCTGCCGCATCTCGTCTTCATCGACGACCTCTTCGCCGGGGTTATGCGTAGCGATACCTTGGATATCGATGTTCCGCCAGGAGCTCACAACGTCCGTGTGCAATGCGGCGGCCGCATCCCCCTTGGGCGTAGCCAGCGCAGCATCGATCTCTCGATCTCCGGCACATACACGTTCACTATGCCGCGATCCGCTGCTTCCTCCATCCACCGTCATGCTGCATCGCCCATCCAACACCCCTCCCCTACGTCGACATTCACCCCCTCCCGCCCCCAAGAGGCCACCATCGTGTTCCACGACCGCGAGAAGCTGTGGAACATACTCTTCGACATCGACCTCATCGCCTGGATCGTCTCGCTTTTCGTCACCTTCCCGCCGCTCTACCGCATCATCTCCGACGCCTTCTTCCTGATTTGGATCATCCGCCTCATCTGCATCCGCAAAAAATACTACCGCTTCAATTTCATTACCGAACCCGCCAACGACTAACGGCTGATTTGACGTTAACGAAAACGAAAACGTTAACCTTAACGTTAACTTTAACTTTTTAACGGCGAGTCACTCTAATGGAGCCATTTATCCTCCATTTAAAAAAAAAGTGTAACTTTGCAAATTCAACATCACAAAAAATGCAGCATAAAAAACACCACTATTGCATCATTATCACACTATTATGTTTCTTTGTGTCTTTCTCAACGTCCCTGAAAGCGCAAGAAGAAACCGATGACAACATATCCGTTGAAAGTTGCTTAGAAGTCAACGACCTGCAAAAACTGCTTCGCATGAACCTGGACCAGATGGTCCTCTTCATGGAAGAAAGAGGCTACCAGATGGCCTTGATCGGCGACCGCAACACCGACTACACCGACACCATCAACGACATTGTGCTCCACTATACGCGCACCGACTTCAACAACGTCAGCAACCAGCATGCCATCGTCAGGGTCTACTTCTCCAAAGACAAATTCCCCTCGTCCCGCAATAAGCTGAGCAACATGGTCGAGGACATCCATCCTTCCGTAGGAAGATGTTCGCTCGACAGCACTTTCAGGCAGCACAAGCTATACCGCGAAGACCGCCAAAGACGCTTTTTCCGCGGCATCGACACCACAAGCATGGAAAACTGCGACGTCAACTACAGCGAGAATGATGGAATACTAAAGCTCCGAATCCGCTACGAGGAAGAACGCGAGGCCTACGCCAACGAACAACGCGAAGCGATGACCCTTGAAGCAGAGGACAAAATCAAAAAAGCCAATACCATGGCTGAATACCATTCCTTTACGGCGGCGCTGCAAACGCTCGACAACATCGACCCGCGTTTTCTTCCCAACGAATCCCTTCTGAAAGTCACAAGAAAAAGCATCGTGGAAAGAGCGGACCAATACTACTTTCCACTCATCTACACCAATGCCGAACAGAAAAACGACCTGCAGACAGCCTTGTCGCTGTGCGACACCTTGCAACCCATTACAGCCTACCCCGACTCGGTGAAACAACTGAAAAAAGTGCTCCGCGAAAGGCTGGAAGGCGACTCGCACCCCTACGCCTACTATAACCCTGCCGGCTACCGCTACATACTGGATGGCATCGACTCGTTGGTGAACGCCGAGATCAGAAGCAATTTGGAAACGTCGACCCAAAACATGCACATCGACTTCACGTTCCACACCGAAAAGGAAAACCTCTCCTCTGGCACCGTGAAAATGTGGTACGACAAAGACCCCGGCAGAAAAGTGCGCAACAGCGACGCCATCAGCGCCAGAAAAGAGATGCTTCAAGTGCGGCTGAACCGTTTGGCTAAGTCTGATCGTATAGAACCGGTGAAAGAACACGGCATCACCGTCATCACCAACCAAAAGCTCGACGCGGATCTGAAATGGAACTATTTCACCCAAGAAATAACCAACCGCAGCCCGCTAAGTCTCAAGGACTTTGACCAATACATCGACCAGATAGAACAGGACTACTTCACCCGTCGCACGCTTCGCAAAACCATCGACGGCGACACGATGATACTGAGTCCCCAACTGGCGTCGAAACGCGAATACACCTTCGGCGTCACGCACAAGGTGTACAAGGGTCACACTTTTGTTGATGTTTCGCTCATCCAATTCAAAACGCCGGGCGCCATATCGTGGCTTCCCTCGCTGTTTATTCCCGGTCTGGGTACCAGCCGTCAGGGCGACCCGCACTCTGTGGCTTCGAGGGCGCTGCCCTTCTTTGTCTTTGCCGGCATCGCCGCGGCAGGTCTCATCTATGAGAAAAACAACGACAACCCCAACCGTCCCACCATCGGTGAAGCCGACCAGGAACCGCTGTGGGAATACAAGAACTTTGGCTACTGGGTGGGTGGCATCTTCGGCAGCGCCGCCATTACGATATACGCCATCGACCTTTCGCAGGCCATCGCCAACAGCGTGCGCAACCTGAAGTACACCAAAACACTGCGCGACAAGATGAAGCAGCAGGGCGGCTCCATCACGCTGCGACAGGACGACATCGTCCTCTGGCCCGACAACGGCAACCAACAAAACGATTAAAACGAAACCGTTATGAGTCATATCTTTATAAGCCACTCCTCAAAAGATGCACAAGTTGCCTCTGCGCTGGTGTCTTTTCTTGAAGCTCACGGACATCGCTGCTGGATAGCACCGCGCGACATTGCGCTTGGAATGGACTATACCGATGTGATCAACAACGCGTTGGAGCAATGCCACACGCTTATCTTCCTTATTTCGCAGAATGGTCTCGACTCGCAGTGGACCAAGAAGGAGGTGACCGCGGCCATGTCGCTCAACAAGAAGGTGCTGCCCATCAAAATCGGCAAAGCGCAGTTGAGCAGCGGATACCTTTTCATGCTCAACAACGTGCAAATCATTGATGCCGTTAACGATACCTACAACAAGTTTCCCCTGATTCTCGGCCAGCTACCCTACCCTTCGCAACCTCAAGGCCAACCATACAACGTTTCCATGTCGCAGTCCGCGGCGCCTAACAGTCCTTCCCGAAAGAAGATGACGCCCTGGCTCATCGGCGGCATTGCCAGCGTAGCGCTGATAGCGGTTGTGATAGCCTTAACGGCCGGCGGCAACAATGGGTCGCAGCCTTCGGACAGCACGGAGAGCGAGACGTTCGATGATTTTTCCCGCAGCGAGAATGCCGTTTCCGACGGCACAACGACTTCGCTATTCAACAGGAAAAAAAGCGACAGCGACGGCAGCGAACCGACTCAAGGCAGCAGCGCCAAAAGGTCTTCGGATGCAACAGCCAAAACCACCAATCCTACCAACGCAAAAGCGGCAAAAGAATCAGGTATACTGCCGACAGGCACAACAGCGCCCGCTACCGCCCAAGAAGAGGCCACAACCGTAGCGACAACGACGCCGGCATCCGAAACTGCCAGCAGCACCAATGAAACGGTCACCCCTCCTCCAACCAAGAAAGACCAACAAAAAGAAAAAGAGAACAAACAATACGAAAACAAGTTCAACTCGGCCATCTCGCTTTATATCGACGGCCATTACCAGCAAGCACTTAAAGCCTTTGAAGATCTGCACAAGCTGAAACCCTCTGATTCTCGTCCGGTGAAATACATCTCGCTGTGCAAGAAACGTATGGCTTCAGGCAGCTGATGGTGAGCGCAGCTGATGGTGAGCGCTGCTGATGGTGAGCGCTGCTGATGGTGAGTGCAGTTGATGGAGCGCTGCAGTTGATGAAGCGCGACGCATCCTTCCTGAATTACTTGTAGACAAGCAGACTCATGTTATCGTCGGCAAAAAGGGCATTGGCGAGGTCGGCTATTTCTGTGGCTGTGACGGCCTCGATGTCTTTTTGCATCTCTTCAAGCGTATCTACCTTGTCGAACGACAGGTAGCTCTTGCCGATAGACTGCATCTCGTTGAGAGCAAGCTCGTTGTTTATAGCCATCTGCCCTACATACTGCTGTTTGGCGGCATGCAGCTGTGTGCCGCCCAAGAGCGTATCGGAAAGTTTATGCAGCTCCTTGCGAATCAATTCCAGACAATGGTCGCGGGCATCGGCATCGATACCGGCATAGATGTAGAAGAGCCCCGTATCGGAGAATGGCGAATACTGCGATTCGACGGTGTAGCAGAAACCGTACTTCTCTCGGATGGCGACATTGAGACGAGAATTCATCGCCGGACCGCCTATGATATTGTTGAGCAGCGAGAAGGCCACCTTCCTTTCGTCGAAAGCCGACGGCGCGGGACAGCCTACCATCAGGTGCATCTGGTGCGTATGGCGGTTGACGGTGAGATCGAAGCGGCTCGGTGTCGGCTTCAGGCTTCGGTCGGCGGCGCTGGTACGTTGTGGATACTCGCCAAAGTATCGTTCGCAGAGGTGCACCACGCGCTTGAAGTCAGCGTTGCCGACAATGGCGATAACCATTCGGTCGGTGGTGTAATAGGAACCCATGAAGTGGCGCAAATCGTCGGGGGTAAATCGTTTGATGTTGCGTTTGGGGCCCAGGATATTATGCGCCAACGGGTGGTCACCGTAGATGTACTCTTCAAAGTCGTCGAAGATCAGTTCGGCAGGACTGTCCTTGTAGGAGTTGACCTCTTCGAGGATCACTTCACGTTCTTTCTCGATCTCACGATCGGGAAAAGTGGAATGGAAGATGATGTCGGCAAAGAGTTCGAGGCAACGCTGCAGATGAACCGAGAGCGAGGAGGCGTAGATGCAGGTTTCCTCCTTGGTGGTGAAGGCGTTGAGTTCGCCACCGACGCCGTCGATGCGGTTGAGGATATGGTAGGAACGGCGGCGGCAGGTGCCTTTGAAGACGGAATGCTCGATGAAGTGGGCTATACCCTGATGTTGCCGGTCTTCGTCGCGCGAGCCGATGTTGATATAAACGCCCGAATGGGTGACTACAGAGTTGTTCTGTCGGAAGATGATTCTGATGCCGTTGGAAAGGGTATGATATTGGTACACAGGTGTCGATGATTAAGGTGTGGAAGAATGATCGGATAGGTTTTGCGCCGACTCACGGCGCCCTAAGAGCGAGAAGAAAGTGGTGGCAAAAACGCAGCCCGCCAAGGTTGATAGCGTGTTCTCGCTGATAAAGGAAATCAGCAGCACGACGAGATAAGCCACCAACAGGGGTCTGTGCCTGAGACGCAGCATCCGGAGGCCCCAAACAAAGGCGACAGCGATGATAAGGCTGCCCACAATGCCGAACGATGCCAGCGAGCTGAGGTATTGGTTGTGAGGATTGCGCGGGTGGTCAGCCAAAGGCGAACGGCTTTTGGCGAGTTCTGTGAGGCATTCGTGTTCAAGGTCACCGGTGCCGCAACCGAAAAGAGGCGAACGAAGGAAGACTTTCCACGTGTTGCGCCAGAGTTCGAGGCGCTGTAGCACCGAGAAATTCTTGACGGCGCCAAAAATGCGGTAGCTTTCATACTCGAAAAGCATCACATAAACCATCTCGCGAAGCTTGCTGCCATGCAGATAGACGGGGTTGGCGATGCCCTCTTCGATGGCGCGGATGTCGTCGTCGGTGAGCAGCTGCATGCCGACGCTGTCTTTGGTGGTCCCTATGGCGTTGAGGTAGCGCAACAGTGCCGGATATACGGTGTAGCCCATCGGCGTGAGCGTGTCGAGGGGCATCGAACTGCGTTTGCACCACTCCTTTTCGAGTTCCACATTGCAGATGTAGTTGTCAATGAGGTTGCCATTCTCGATGTAGCCGTTCTGCTTGTGGAGGTAGGGGTTGCCGTTGGCAGTCGAGGGTGCCAAAGGCTCAGTGACGAGCGATATGGGTTTGTAATAATCACGTACACAGACGCCCACAAGCAAAGCAATCGCCACCGTAGAAGTGCTGAAGAGCAGCCACAGGGTTCGTCTGAGCCCCTTGTGGGCGATACGATGTCCAAAACATGCCAGCATAACGAGCGATACGACAAACAATATGATGAGCGCCGTGTAGGAATGAATCAGCAAAAGGAAATGGAGAAAGTAGGCCGTCATGACCACCACGGCGAGCGACACGGCGACGCTGACCTTACCATGGCGACGCGTGTGTTCAAGGAGGTAGGCCAGCATAAAGACCACTACCATACACACATTGAGTGCGAAACGGATATGCGAAATGAAGGGTATGATGTCGCGGTACTCCAACTCAGGCATAAGGTAATGGCGCACATGACCTATGACCGTGGCGACGAAGACCGTGGCGCAATAGGCAAACACAAGGAAGGAGAGCTGCTTGGAGGAGAGCGGCCGCGAGGTGAGCACCACCAGGGGAATGGCCAGGAGGGGTAGCTTGGAGAAGAGCTCATTCCATCCTGTCACCTGATGTGCTGTAGGGATCATCCAGAGCAGCAGCACTCCAAACAGGGTCAGGAAGCTCCACAGGAGGGGTTGCATGGGCCGCTGGAACTTGCGCCGCATGTCCCATTCCAACGCCCAATTGACGGCAAGCAGTATCTGCATGGCACTCATCATGTAGTTGCTCACCGACTGAGAGCCTACGAGGACGACGAGCATCAAAAAATAGAGCGCATGATGCACCGTAAGCCGCTGGTTGACACGGCCGTCATCGTCGTATACGGAAGGGAAAAAGAGGTCGAGAATTTTCACTACTTTCTTCCTAAGGTTTTGTTGTACAGGGCGCTATCATGAAGCACCTCAACGGCCTTGATGACGTCGGGGTCGGTGGCCAAGCTACCCTCGAGTCGACCTGCAGCATAATAGTAGCGCACCAAAATCTCAGATTTAAGCATCTCACTGATTTGAGCACGCGATTTGCGCAGGTCGTCGCTCTTATCGCTCTTAAGCTGTGCGTCGAGGGCGTCGAGGTGTTCTTTCAGCGCATCGTAATAATTCTCCTCTTTGGCGGCATCACGCAGCGTAGCGATAAGGTGTTCGGACTCGGTGTTGTAGCTGTAGTCCTTGTCGGAGAGGTAACGGACAAAATCGTCGTAGATCTCGTCGGTAATCTGGAACTGCGAAGGGGAAGCGATGGTGGCATGTTTTTTCACAAACTCGTTGGCATAGTTGAAGATATGGAATTTCGAAACCAATGTCGCCGTGATAGGCGTCATGTACTGCTGCTCCACCTCGATGTCGGGTTCTATTCCGAAGCCGTCATAGACGATGCGGCCGTTGGCGGTCTTGAAAGCCGTCTTGAGCGAGTCGGGCACCTTGACAGGACGTCCTTCGGCGTCATGGTGGCTATAGTCGATGGCCTGTATGCAGCGTCCGCTGGGGATAAAATATTTCGACACGGTAATCTTCATCTGCGTGTTATAAATAAGGGGCAGCACGTTCTGCACCAATCCTTTACCATAGGAGCGCGAGCCGATGATGACCGCGCGGTCGAGGTCCTGCAGGCTGCCGGCAGTGATTTCAGAAGCCGACGCACTGTAGGCATCGATAAGTACCGCCACGGGAATGTCGGTATCCTCAGGGGCCAGACGGGTGTAGCTTTTCAGGTTCTTGGAGCTCACCTTGCCCTTGGTTTCGACGATGAGTTTGCCTTTGGGGAGGAAGACATTGACGAGGTCAACGGCCTCATTCATCAGTCCGCCGCCGTTGCCGCGAAGGTCGAGGATAAAGCCCTTCATATTAGGATTTTCCTTTTTGAGTTTGACAAAAGCCTCGCGCACATGTTTGGCAGCATCTTGAGTGAAATCGTCCAACTTGACATAGCCTATGTCGCCCATCACCATACCGCTGTAGGGGACATTGGGCAGCTTGATTTCGGCACGGGTGATGACGCGCTCTATGGTTTTGCCGTCACGTTCCACTTTGAGGGTGACATCCGTACCCGCCTGACCGCGCATGGCGTTGCTGACGTCGGCATTGCTCTTGCCTTCCGTGCTGACGCCGTTGACTGCCAAGATGCGGTCGCCGGCTTTCAGACCCGCCTTGTCGGCAGGAAGATCTTTGTAAGGTTCTGAAATATAAATCTTGTCGCCCTGCTGGTGTATCAACGCGCCCACGCCGCCGTACTGACCCAGCAGCTGCAGCTTGACATCCTCCATCTCGGACTCAGGATAGTATACGGTGTAGGGGTCGAGCGATGACAGCATAGCGTCGATGGCGCGTTTCAGCGTGGCGCCGGGGTCCACATCGTCGACGTAGTTATAATAAAGCGTCTGGTAAAGTTTGCTGAAAATTTCCAGGTTCTTCGACAATTCGAATGAACGGTCGGAAGGCTGGGTGTTTTGTGCCTCGAGCCGACAGAGACCGCCGACTATCATCAAGGCTATTAAGACTGTCTTTTTTCTGATCATAAAGAAAAGTGTTTCAATATTCTGTATTCAATATGTAGTATTCTGTTCTATCGAATTATAATAATCTATTCTATCGAAAGACGGCGCCGCAGAGAGTGGCTGCCTCTTATTCTCTCGTGAATTTGTGGATATCGAGTTCCTCGGGCGACACAAACCATACCACGTCGCCTGACTGGAACCGGGTGTTGCTTCGGGGATTGAGGATCTGGTTGTTGTCGCGTTCAATGGCGATAATCATGGCATGATAGTGTTGGTTGAAACGCGACTCCGAAATGGTCTGCCCGATAAAGGGGTTGTTGGCATTCACCGTCAGACGGTAGATGTTGAGTTCGTTGTCGCTATGGTCGTGGATAAGCATGTCGGGTTCCACATCAAGCGCAGCGCGAAGGTGGGCTATCTGATCTTCGCTGCCCATCACCGACAGGCGGTCGCCGGGCAGCAGGGTGATATCTTTTGACGGCAAGTCGTACACCTTACCGGCACGCTCAATGGAGACCACATTGATGCCGTAGTCTTCCCGGAAATTGGTGTCTTTCAGCTGCAGACCAGCGTAGTGCGAATAGTTGGTCACCGGCACTCGCTCCAGATAGAAGTTGTTCTCCAGCAATGTGGGAATCTTGAACGACTGCTGAGCTTGACGAGAGTTGAAATTGGAGATAAACTGGTTCTCAATGCGTTGATAGAAAGCAATGGTGCGTTTGGAGAGCAGCACCACGAGGACGATGAAAATAGCCAGAATGACGAGGAAGCCCACTGCAAGATGGATGTAGGAACCTATGACCAAGCCAATAAAGAAGAGCGCCAGGAAATAGCGCAACAGGAGTACGGGAATGACCACCGCCTGGCTGTAGTCGCTGGAATCAAGCAACTGTTTGATGCGCTCACGGTTGACGTTGCGCACCGCTATAGCCCACACAAACGGGATCATGATGACGAGTGTTGCCACCATGCCTATCAGGTTGCCCCAAAAGGCGGGTTCGCCGTCGGCGTTGAAGAGCACCGAGTTCAGGAAAGGCCTGAGGAGCGTGATGGAGAGCAGCCATATGGCCGTATTGATGGTGCCGTAGAGCAGGATGGATGTGAACTGTTTTTTCAGGAACGTGCGCACCGAGCCCGTTTGGTTGGTCTGTTTGGCGGAGTTGCTGTAGCGTTCCAGCGCTTCCTTGAGGCGATGCGGCAAGCGGGGTTCCAACCACTCGTAGAAGGGGTTGCCGGCTTTGATCATATAGGGCGTCACGAAAGTGGTGACGATGGAAACAGACACGATGATGGGATAGATGTCGGGGTTGATGACACCAAACGAGAGTCCCAGTCCAGCGATAATAAACGAGAACTCACCGATTTGGCAGAAACAGAAACCCGACTGGATAGCCGTCTTGATGTTCTTGCCCGAAAGGACGAAACCGACGGTGGCCGCACTTGACTTGAAAAGAATGACGGTGGCAGCGATGATGAGGATGGGGACAAGATATTTCACCAGGATGTGAGGGTCGACCAGCATACCCACCGAAACGAAGAAGACGGCACAAAACAGGTTCTTGATAGGCGTAATGATACGGTGGATGACATCGGCCTCGATGGTCTCGGAGAGGATAGCGCCCATCACGAAGGCTCCGAGCGCCGTCGAAAAACCGGCATACGAGGCCATCACCACCATTCCGAAACAAAGGCCTACGGCGACGATGCAAAGCGTCTCTTCGGTCATGTAGCGACGCATCCAGCGCAGGAATGTGGGTATAAGGAAGATGCCGAAAGTGAACCAGATAATGAGGAAAAACACCAGCTTGATGAGACTCATCACCAGCTGGCCGCCGTCGAAGCTTTTGCTCACCGAGATGGTGGAAAGAAGCACTAAGAGCAACACGGCTATGAGGTCTTCAACCACCAACACGGCGGTTACCGACGACGTGAACTTCTGCTGCTTGAGTTTCAGGTCCTCAAACGACTTGATGATGATGGATGTGGAAGAAATGGACAGCATGCAGCCCAGAAAGATGCACTCCATCGACTGCCACCCCAGCAGGCGCCCCACGCTGGAGCCGATCAGGAACATGATGGCCAACTCGGTCAGCGCCGTGATGGCACCTGTGGCGCCAACCTTTTTCAACTTCTTGATACTGAATTCCAAGCCCAAAGCAAACATCAGGAACACGATGCCGATGTCGCTCCACACATGCACGTCGGTAGCATCCTTGACAGCAGGAAACCACGGGAAGTAGGGCCCGATGAAAAAACCGGCCACTATATAACCCAACACGAGGGGCTGTTTCAGCCATTTGAAGACCACCGTGATGACACCTGCCGTGATCAGAATGATAGCCAAATCAAGAAAAAGAGGGGGCAATGCAGACATATATGAGAAAAATACTGTTAGTTTTTTAATTCATTTTGAAAACGCTACAGTGGCATTCCACTGACACATCGAATTGCAAAAATACGAACTTTTTACGAGATATTTATATAGAATACATATTTTTATTATTTTTGCAATCAGAACATTGGTGTTCTGTTCATCCCAACTTGTTCAGAAACACCACACAACGCAGCGACACATTCTATTCCAACAACATAAAAAGATGAAAAAACAAGACTGGATACTCATTTTGTGCGTCATCATCGTGCTGGCGCCTTTCTTTATCCCCGCCACGGGGTTCTTCGACTGGTTCAACAGCGCCACCGCCAACCACCCCTACATCATGGCCTTCTTCAAGTTCGCCATCCTCGCCACTTTGGGCGAATGCCTGGCGCTGCGCATCCGCGAAGGGGTCTACAACAAACCCGGCTTCGGCATCGTGCCGCGCATGATGGTGTGGGGCTTCCTGGGCATGTGCATCGCTATGGCCATGGTCATCTTCAAAACTGGCGTGCCCGCCTTCCTCGGCAGCCTCGGATGGAAAGAGGCTGCCGCCGTCTTCGCTCCCACAGCATCCCTCACGTGGGGTAAAGTGGGTGTCGCCTTTGCCGTCAGCGTGCTGATGAACAGCATCTTCGCACCCGTCATGATGACCTTCCACAAATGCACCGACATCCACATCACCGACAACGGCGGCACCGTGGCCGGTCTGCTCAAACCCATGAAGATGCGCGAAATCTTCGCCACCAAAGTGAATTGGGACATGCAGTGGAACTTCGTCATCAAAAAGACCATACCGCTCTTCTGGTTCCCTGCCCACACCATCACCTTCATCCTGCCTCCGACGTTCCAAGTGCTTTTCGCCGCGCTGCTCGGCGTCGCCCTCGGCCTTATCCTCGCCATCAAGAAATGAAAAGACTGCTGCTTTTTCTTGCACTGGCCGCATGCTTCGGTCCTTTGTCACCGTCCGCATGGGCTCAGAACGACACCGCCTCGAAGCCCTTCCGCTTCGATTTCCACGGCTTCGTCAACCCGCACTACTATGCTGACAGCCGTTCCGTCGTGGGCGGTCGCGAAGACATGATGCTCTTCTACCCCAAGCCCGTCGCGCTCGACGCCAACGGCAACGACCTCAACGACGGCTGGCAGGCCAACATGATGAGCATCACCACGCGACTAAACCTGCGCATCCATGGTCCCCGACTGTTAGGTGCCAACACATTAGCCTTCATAGAAGGCGACTTCACCGGCAGCACCAATGCCAGCAACAACGACCTGCGCCTACGCCACGCCTACATCAGCCTCGACTGGGGACGGGGCGGCGCGCTACTGGCCGGACAGTACTGGTATGCAATGGTCATCCCCGAAATCATGCCGATGACCAACCCGCTGAATATGGGTGCACCGTTCCACCCCTACGCCCGCTACAACCAAGTGCGCTACCGTCTTCCACTTGGTCCCATCGAATTCGCCGCCACCGCCATGTGGCAACTCGACAACGCCAGCCAGGGGCTGCTCAACGGCACCGCCACAACCAGCACGCAGTTTGCCCGCAACAGCATGATTCCCGAACTCAACGCCCGCCTGATGTACGTATCTCCCTATCTGATGCTTGGCGGCGCCGTCAACCTCAAGACCATCCAACCCGTCGTGCCCGACCCTGAGGGTCAGCTTCATACGTCGCCAAGCTACACCGTCTTCGGACGGCTACGCCTCACCGAACGTTGTAACAACGATTCCGAAATACTCGTCATCAAAGCCCAAGCGCTGCTCAACAACAGCCTCTACGAAGGCTGCTCGCTGGGTGGCTACCTGATGCTGGCCAACGGCTCTTTCGAAGACTGGCACTTCAACACCTTCTGGGTCGACCTGTCGTGCCCTTGGAACTGGACCCACTGGCATCCAGGTGTTTTCTTCGGCTACGCCAAAAACAAAGACTACGGCCTTCACAGCGACGCGCTACATATCTTCGGCCGCGGACACGACATCGAATACCTGTGGCGCATACAGCCACGACTGACCTACACCACCGGCAAAGCCCTCAGCTTCACCGCCGAAGCGGAATACACGCGCGCCGGATATGTCACCCCTACCAACAACCTGCGCCTTTCGCTGACCATGCAATATGATTTCTAACTACCACACCCACTCGCGCTACTGCGACGGCCGCGGCGAGCTGCGCGAATATGTCGAATACGCCCTCGCCCATGGCTTCCAGGCTCTGGGCTTCAGCGGCCACGCTCCCGTCCCCTTCCCCAACAATTTCTCAATCAAGGACGACAACTACCTGAACTACTGCAACGAGGTCCGCGCCCTCAAGGCGGAATATGCCGACCGTATCGACATCCGCCTGGGTCTCGAAATCGACTACATCCCCGGCCTGCTCGAGGACTTCACACCCCTCGTCGAACAAGGCGGACTGGAATACACCATCGGCAGCGTGCACCTTATCCCCCACCCCGACGACACCGAAACGCTGCGTCTGCTCAACGCCACCGCCAAGGGCGACGAGCGCCAGCAGATACCCTACCACCTGTGGTTCATCGACGGACCGAGACAGGAGACCTACGACAACGGGCTGCACCATATCTTCCACGACGACATCCGCGCCGGCGTGCGTGCCTACTTCCACCAGCAGAACGCCATGATAGAACGCAACCACCCCACCATAGTGGGACACTTCGACAAAATCGTGATGCACAACAAAAACCGTTACTTCCAATACGACGAACCGTGGTTCCGCGACCTGCTGTACGAGACGGTACAGCTAATCCACGAAAGCGGCTGCATCGCCGAAGTCAACACCCGCGGACTCTACAAAGGACGCCACACCGACTACTATCCTGCACGCGAGACGCTGAAGCATATGAACAGTCTCGGCATCCCCGTATTGGTGGGTACCGATGCCCACGAACCTGCCAATCTGGACCAGTTCGAAGGCGTATTCGATTTTCTGAAAGAGATAGATTACCGCAACGTCGTCAGCAAGTTATCCTGCTGACGACATCACAGTTTTTCCAAAAAAGACGACGGTTTGGCTGTCTTATTTCTTGCTCATGAAGCCAGAAGCCAGGTTCTTGAGCTGGTCGCCGAGTTCCTTTTTCTCCTGGTCGGAGAGTTTGCGATCCTTCAACGCCTCGGTGGCCGACGAGATAAGGTTCTGCATCTCCTTGTCGTCCTTGACCGACGACAGTTTGGACATCAGTTCCTTGTTGTCCTTTAGCGAGTTCGCCACCGAACCCAGATCTTTGCCGCCCGTAAGCGATTCGACAGTCTTCTTGACGCTGTCATTGTTGAGTAATTTATCAAAGAGTCCCATAATACTGTTGTTTTTATAACCATTCCACCAGGCGGTCCACCATATGGGCTGCGCCATCGAAGATCTGACTGATGCGAGTGCCGACCATATAGGCTGGCGTCGTCAGCACTTTGTTGCGCTCGTCGACGCATACGTCGGTAGGACCGCAGACCTCATGGTTGGCACCCAGCAATTCTGCCACTTTCGAGGCAGCGCAACTGTCGCCCAACGTCAATGTGACGCCAAACGGTCCCAGCACCTTGGCCAGCACCATAGGAGCTATGCACATGGCCATCACGGGTTTGCTGGCAGCGTGGGTGTCGAGGATAGCACGTTCCACCTCAGGAAGTACCGTCATGTTCTGTCCAACGAAAGCGTAGTCAGACAAGTTGCGGGCAGCGCCCATACCACCTGGCAGCGCTAAAGCTGCGTAGTCGTCGGCGCGGTAGTCCGACAGCGGTTTGATGTCGCCACGGGCGATGCGGGCCGATTCGGCCATCAGATCGCGCTCCTCGCCGGTCTCGCCTTTGTTGTCGAGATAGGAGACCACTGCCAACGAGCCTTCAGGAGCGAAGCATTGGTATTTAAGATCATGACGGTCGATGGCGAGGAGGAGGCTGAGTGTTTCTTGGAGTTCGCTGCCGTCGCGGTTGCCACAACCGGAAAGAATGACTGCTATTGGGTTCATGATGGTATGGAATGTTTTTTTGGTTATCCTGTCAGTCCCAACAGAGAGGACTGACCAATTCATTAATAAATAAAAAGCAGTGGCGTCATGTGGACGCCACTGCTATGTTTTCTTGGGGTTTTTATTTGCCGGCGTTGTATTCGTCGACAGACTCCTTGATGAGCTGGAAGGTAGCCTCGATGTCGTTGTCCAGACCCATGCTGAAGCGGATCAGGCCTTCGCTCATACCCATTTCTTTCTGAATGTCTTCGGGGACCTCGCTGGAGGTCGACTTGCCGGAGTTGCTGAAGAGGGTCTTGAAGTAGCCCAGCGACACGGCAAGATAGCCAACGCCCTTCTTCTGCATGATTTCCATGATGCGGCTGGCAGCGTCGGCGGTACCCATGTCGATGCTGATCATGCCACCAAAGCCGTAACCTTTGTTCATCATGCTGCAGAAGAGCTCGTAGTCAGGATGTTCGGGAAGTCCCGGGTAGTTGTATTTGAAGCCCACCTCTTTGAAACGTTTGGCCAGATACATGGCGTTCTCGCCGTGTTTTTGCATACGGATGTGAAGGGTGTGGAGGTTCTTGAGGATGCTGCTGCTACGCATAGGATCCAGCACGGGGCCGAGGAGCATGCAAGTACCGTTGTTGACATCGATGAGGCTGCCAATATATTCGGCGCTGCCGCAGATGGCACCGGCCACGCAGTCGTTCTTACCGTTGATGAACTTGGTCATGGAGTAGACCACGACGTCGGCACCGAGACGGTAGGGGCTGAAAATCATCGGAGTGAAGGTGTTGTCAACAATCAGCTTGGCGCCATGGGCATGGGCAATCTTGCTGAGCTCGGGGATGTTGGCGATGCGGAGCAGGGGGTTGTTCATGGTCTCGGTGTAGAGCACCTTGGTGTTAGGACGGATGGCTTTCTTGACGGCCTCGAGGTCCTGGAAGTTGACGAAGGTGGTCTCGACATTGAATTTCTTCATATAGTTGGCCATGAAGGCGAAAGTGCCGCCGTAGGTGGTCATGGAGCTGACGATATGGTCGCCGCTCTTGACCTCGTGAAGCAGTGCGCAGGTGATGGCAGCCAGACCGGAGCCGGTGCACCATGCAGCCTCAGTGCCTTCCATGGCAGCGAGAGCCTGACAGAGGGCGAGGTTGGAGGGGTTCCAGTGGCGGCTATAGAGGAAGTAGCCTTCGGTTTCGCCATGGAATGTTTCGGTCATCAGATGTGCTTCGGGGAAAGTAAAGGTGGCGCTGTCGCTGATAGCGGGGTTCACACCACGGTTGGCATCGCGTCCATCAAGACGCTGAATAGCTGTTGCGGGATCAAATTTTTGCATAATCTATTATTTTACATTTAATTGTTACAATATTACCTTGTCGTTTCATTCGCTGAAACAGACTGCAAATGTACAAAAAATTTTGAATACCAATGACAGAAGACTAAAAAAAGACACTGCAGACGGTGACATCCAAGCAAGAAATCAGGCACCAATCAGAAAAACGGTATTGCGTTTATGAAGGTTTAGCGTTGCCTGCTGCGAGCGCCACTGCGCAGCCGTAAGGGTTCGCACGGTCTGGGTAGGCAAGGTGAGGTCGCAGGCCACAGCAATCAGCGTGTCAGGGTGGCACGTCTCGGCGAGCGCCGACAGCATCTGGTTGTTGCGATAGGGGGCTTCGATGAAGAGCTGGGTCTGTCCGTTGCGGAGCGCAAGCTGTTCAAGCTGCCTGATGGCGGCAGTGCGCTCGTGGGGTTTGACAGGAAGGTAGCCGTGGAATGCGAACGACTGGCCGTTGAGACCCGACGCCATCAGCGCGAGCATCAGCGACGAGGGACCCACCAACGGCACCACCTCGACGCCACGTCGTTGCGCCATCCGCGTCACCATGGCGCCAGGGTCGGCGACGCAGGGAAGACCCGCTTCGCTGAGAAGGCCGACATCCTCGCCTCTGTCGATGGCATCGAGATAATGGGTGATTTCGGCGGGCGAGGTGTGCTCGTTGAGCAGATGAAAGACGGTGTCGTCGATGGCATGGGCATAGCCCACATGCTTCAGGAAGCGCCGTGCCGAGCGCAGCTCTTCGACGATGAAGGTGTGGCAACCGTCAAGCAGGCGTTTGTTGTAAGGCGGCAATGAGATGTCTATATCGTCAGCACCAATGGGAACAGGAAAAAGAATCAGCCGTGCCATCACTTGTGCTCTTGTGCCTGAATGAGGCGTATATTGTCGAGTTCCGTCTTGGTGAATGGGATATCTTCACGTTTCACGTCGGAGGCCTTAAACCACTTCTGGTGGGAGAAAAACTCGCGCAGTTCGGGATTGTTGAACTGATAACCATGGCGAGCATAGATGGCATTGCGTGCCAAAGCCAGTTCGGCCCTGGTCATCTGTTCCACTTCGTTCTTGGTGAGCGGACGCGAGGAGGCATCAATCAGGCGAATGCTGTTGTAGGGGTTGGATGTTCCCGTGACGGTGATGCGTTCCACGGGTAGCGTCTCCACGGTGGGTTTGACGACCTGCTCTTCCTTTTCAATTTCTTGTGCCGTCACATCTGCTGGGGTGTTTTCGGCCGTCACCAAGTGTGGCTCCACAGGTTCCGTAGGTTCCACAAGGGTAACTTCTTGGTTGTCTGACGGATTTGTCTCATCCATTGTCAGAGACTCGTCGGGAGCTGTGCGCGACGTATCGGCAGCGGCCACCATTTCTTGTGCTGCGCCTCCGTGACGGTTCCAAGGCTGTGCCACACAGAGGATTACGGTGATGCTGGCAGCCACGATGGCGGTGCATATCACTGCCGTCCAGTTGATACGGGGCGATTCCTCATATTCTATCTCCTCTTGTGTGATGATGGGTGCAGGCTGGTCGGCATCCTTGGGCGAGAGGGCTTCGACGATGGGTTGGCTGAACTCGGTGTCGTCTGATGTGGTGTTCTGGGTTTTATCGGCGGCTTCTTGTCTGCGTTGGGCCTGGTCTATGGCTTCCAGACGGCTGGAGTGGTCTGCGGCAGGTCTACCTGCCATGGGGTTCTGTTCTTCGGGGGTATGGTCCATATTGGGGTGCTTTACTTTTGTAGAGAGTATATTTTTATATTATTTATAACGGATAAATTCGCCACAAATTGCGACAAGGTTATTTTTTCTGCAATTTGCGATTTTGCTCATCCTTCCTATTTTTTGGACATCTGATTTCGATTCAAACATCTCAATATTTGGGAAAGAAGAGGTAATATTTGGTGACAGCCTTTTCGAGGAAATGGCGGTCGAGCTGGTCGCTGGCTTCGCTGATGCCGATACAGCGACCGTCTTTATAGAGGATACGTATCTCGCTGTCGGAGAAAGAGTAGCTGCGATTAACAAGCGTACCGGTGCCCACAAAGAAGGCAGCTTGGTCTACACTAACGCCATAATTTTCTGCAACTTGAGCGATATGGCCATTGACAACATCATCGGCAAAGGGAGCAGCGGCCTCTATCACCTTGGGAAGGTGGCGCCACAACAGCTGCCGGCAGAGTGTGGAAAGCACCTTGTCAGAAGAGTGAGCCCACACCTTGATGGTCGACATGATATCGCCATCGTCGATGGCGGCAAAGAGGTCGAGGAGCTCCGGGTTGGAACGGAAATCGTTCTCATCCACTTTGTGGCGCAAGAAATACAGCAGCGGACCGTAGCCGCCCTGAAATGCGGCGGAAGACACTATGCCGTCGTGAGCCTTATCGTCCATGGAGGTAGCATCCTGTTCAAGGCTGAGCAACTCACGGGCACGATTCAATATGCTGTAAAAGAGATTGTCGGCAGCGACGACTGTTTTATGCAGATAGACCTGCCAATACATCAGACGGCGCGAGATAATGAATTTCTCTATAGAATAAATGCCCTTCTCATCAACAACGAGCGTATCGTCCTTGACATTGAGCATGTTGATGATACGCTCCGTACCCACGATGCCTTCGCTGACACCGGTAAAGAAAGAGTCGCGGCCCAGGTAGTCGAGACGGTCCATGTCGAGCTGCGACGACACCAGCTGATGCAGGAAATGGCGAGGATACGTGTCGTTGAAGATGGCGATTGCGGTGTCGAGACGACCGCGTGTGGCCGCTTCGCTGTTGATACGCTCCATGAAGAGCAGCGTCAGTGTTTCGTGATGCACGTTGCAGAGGGCCCGCTCGGAGGTGTGCGAGAAAGGACCGTGGCCCACATCGTGGAGCAATATGGCCAACTGGACGCCTATAGCTTCTTCCTGACTGATTTCCACCCCTTTGGTACGAAGCACCTCGATAGCCCTTTTCATCAGGTTGAGTGCCCCAAGCATATGACTGAAGCGGCTATGGACGGCGCCGGGATAGACCAGATAGGTGAATCCCAACTGCTTGATATGACGCTGGCGCTGGAAGAAAGGATGCGAGATGACATCATAAATGAGATCGTCGTCGATGGTAAGGAAACCATACACCGGGTCGTTGATGATTTTTCGTTTGTTGGTCATAGGCGAAAGCAGTATGCTGCGTGTTGACAGTTGGTGATAATAATGATTGAAGGCTACATTCCGTGAACAGCCCTCTTGAGGTCGTCGCGGACGCTGGGATGGGCTATGCTGATAAGGGCTTCGGCACGCTGACGCAGGCTGAGGCCGTAGAGGTTGACGGCGCCCTGCTCGGTGACAACCCATTGGGTGAGGGTACGAGGGGTGACGACGCCAGCACCTGGAGTAAGCGTGGGCACTATCTTGCTGACGCCCTTGCCTGTGATGGAGGGCATGGCGATGATGGGTACGCCGCCACGGCTGTAGGTGGCGCCCAGAATGAAATCGAGCTGTCCGCCGCTGCCGCTGAATATCTTAGTTCCCATAGAGTCGGAGCAGACCTGGCCGCTGAGGTCGATCTGTATTGCGGAATTGAGCGCCACCACGCGAGGGTTGGAAGCGATGACGGCGGGATTGTTTGTGTAGCCGACATCCTGCATGAGCACGTCGGCGTTGTGGTCGACAAAGTCGTAGAGCCGCTGTGACCCCTTGAGGAACATTGCAGTGAGCTTGCCGGGGTCGGTATGCTTGCAGCTACCGTTGATGACGCCCTTCTCCACCAACGGTATGACGCTGTCGGAGAACATCTCGGAGTGGACGCCCAGGTTTTTGTGGTCGTCCAGCTGCGAGAGCACGGCGGTAGGGATGTTGCCGATGCCAATCTGCAGGGTGGCGCCATCGGGGATGAGGGCAGCGCAATGGCGGCCAATGGCTATGTCGTTCGCGCTGAGTGGTGACGGGGCGGCCGGCTTGAGGGGCGCGTCGTGGCGCACCAAGGCGGTGATTTTCGACACCGCTATGCGTGCGTCGCCATAGGTATAAGGCACATGACGGTTCACCTGAGCAATAACCACACGGGCTTTGTCGATGGCTTCGGGCATATAGTCGACCGAGGTGCCTAACGACACATAGCCTTCGTCGTCCGGCTCGCTCACCATCAAGAACACGACATCACAACCCACTGCACCTGAGGCTATCATGCGCGGCGTCTCGCTTAGCGAGCAGGGGATATAGTCGGCACGGCCGTTCTGAGTGGCTTCGCGCACGTTGCCGCCGACGAAGAAAGAGTCGAGGCGAAAGACACCCTGGTATTGAGGCTGCGTGTAGTCGGCGTAGCCCTCTGTGTAGAAATGGCTTATCGTGACATCGTGAAGCTGGGAGCCATTGCTCCTCCCCTCCTCCTTCTCACGGTCGGCACGACGGACGAGGGCTTCAATCAGATGCTCGGGAGCGCCACTGACGCAGGGCCAGTGGATGTGGTCGCCAGGACGGACCATCATGACGGCTTCTTCGGCCGTTAGGGTTGGTGGCATGCTGTAAGTCATTCGATGATTTATGGTGTTCTTGATGATGTGAGTTCTAAAGATGGCAAAAGGCTGCAGTCCACTGACGTTTACGCGGCACGCTATTCAATGGCGGCGAGCATTCCGGCAGCGTCGGCCACCATCTCGTTGCAGGGCTTCTTGCCTTGTTGCAACAGGCGGCCGCAGACGATGTCGCCTTCCTCGCCGCGAAACTGTTCGATGAGGCTGCGCGTCTCGGCGGTGTGGCCGGTCAGACCACAGACCATCGCCATGCCGCTGACGCAACCGCACACCTCACGCGTGCCGGCAAGGCCTCGCCCAAAGGGGGCCGACATATTCATCGCATGCTGCGGGTCGATAGGCAGCCGGTCCGCATAGGCCATCACCACAGACTGGCAACAGTTGCAGCCCTGTTTGTGCAACGTGCGGGCTTTTTCCATTCTCTCTTCTTTGGTCATGTGTCGGTGAAATATAGGTTAAATATTTATGCTTAGTTATTTAGGGTCGTGACAAAACAATCGTCAGAAAGCCTCAGGGTCGCAACAACTTGAACAGCTCCCAGATCACGATGGCGGCGGCGCAGCTGACGTTGAGCGAATGCTTGGTGCCAAACTGCGGTATCTCAATGGTGCCGTCGCAATGCGGCAGCAGCGATTCCTGCACTCCCTCCACCTCGTTGCCGAAAACGATGGCGACACCCGGCCGTCCTTGCGCTGCGTCATCGTCACATATGGCAGAGGCTGCGGATGTGCCTAACTTGATGCTGTCGTCGACCTGTTCCACGGCATAGATGCGGTAGCCTTGTCCTTTCAGCATCCGCAGGCATTCCGCCGTGTCGTCGTGGTAGCTCCACGCAACGCTATCCTCAGCGCCCAGCGCCGTCTTGTGTATCTCGCGGTGAGGCGGTGTGGAACAGATGCCGCACAAGGCGATGTGCTCCACGCGGAAAGCATCGGCAGTGCGGAATACGGAGCCTATATTGTTTTGGCTGCGCACATTGTCGAGCACCACGGTGAGTGGCAACTTGGCACACTGACGGAACTCCTCCACTGTCAGTCGGTGCATCTCGTCTGTCGTCAGTTTGTGAGTCATCTCCGAAAGATTTTGTTGTTTATCATCCAACGCTACCTTCTAAGCTGATGCTGAGCAGCTTCTGAGCCTCGACAGCAAACTCCATAGGCAGTTTGCGGAGCACATCCTTGGCGTAGCCGTTGACGATGAGCCCCACGGCGCTCTCGGCGCTGATGCCGCGCTGCTGGCAGTAGAAGAGCTGGTCTTCACTGATTTTGCTTGTCGTGGCTTCGTGCTCGAGGATGGCGGTGTGGTTGTCGGCCTTGATGTAGGGCCAGGTATGCGCACCACACTGGTCGCCAAGCAGCAGCGAGTCGCACTGCGAGAAGTTGCGTGCATTGTCGGCGCCCTTATTGATCTGCACCAGACCGCGGTAGCTGTTGTGACTCTTGCCGGCGCTGATACCCTTGCTCATAATCGTGCTGTGGGTGTTTTTCCCGATGTGAATCATCTTGGTACCCGTGTCGGCCTGCTGGTAGTTGTTGGTGACGGCCACGCTGTAGAATTCGGCCGTCGAGTTGTCGCCCTGAAGGATGCAGCTCGGGTATTTCCACGTCACGGCGCTTCCTGTCTCCACCTGCGTCCAGCTGAGTTTTGAATGGCTGCCCTTGCAGATGCCGCGTTTGGTGACGAAATTATAGATGCCGCCCTTGCCGTCTTTGTCGCCAGGGTACCAGTTCTGCACGGTGCTGTATTTCACCTCGGCATCTTTGAGGACCACTATTTCCACGATGGCGGCATGCAGCTGGTTCTCGTCGCGTTGCGGTGCCGTGCAGCCTTCCATATAACTCACGTAAGCCCCTTCGTCGGCCACGATAAGGGTTCGTTCAAACTGGCCTGTACCCTTGGCGTTGATGCGGAAATAGGAGCTCAGCTCAATGGGGCAGCGCACGCCCTTGGGAATATAGCAGAAAGAGCCGTCGCTGAACACAGCACTGTTGAGAGCGGCAAAGAAGTTGTCGCCGATAGGCACCACGCTGCCCAGGTACTGCTTCACCAGGTCGGGATATTTCCGCACCGCTTCGCTGATGGGCATGAAGATGATGCCTTTCTCTTCGAGCACCTTCTGGCTGGTGGTCTTCACGCTCACCGAGTCCATGATGGCATCGTATGCCACCCCTGCCGACGACTCGACGCCGGCCAGCGCCTCGCGTTCGCGCAACGGGATGCCCAACTTGTCGAAAGTGGCCAGCAACTCGGGGTCTACCTCGTCCATCGACTTTTTCTTCTCCTGCTTCGGAGCGGCATAGTAGATGATTTCCTGGTATTTGGGCTTCTCGTATTCCAGATGGGCCCAGTCGGGTTCCTTCATGGTCTGCCACTTACGGAAAGCCTTCAGGCGGAACTCCAGCAACCATTCGGGTTCCTCTTTCTTGCGTGAAATCGTGCGCACCACCTCTTCGTTCAAGCCTTTGCCGATGGTGTCAGTTTCTATATTTGTCACGAAGCCCCACTTGTAGTCTTCGTTTGTAACTTCTTGGATAATATCTTTTTCGTTATTTTCCATTGTCGTTTGCGGTATCAAGAATAACTTGCAAAAATACTAAAAATAAATCGTTTGTTTGCCTTCGCCGTCATTTTTAAGAAAAAAAAGATGCTCAGCAACAGGCATCATCACTGGTGCCGCCGGCGAAAAAGAGGTCGGTGCCGCCGGCGAAAAAGAGGTCGGAGGGCACGGGAGAAAGTGATAACGGCCGAAGAATCACTTCCTGTAATGGGGATGATAGGTACTGATGGTGTCGCGCAGATACTGGCGCGAAAGGTGGGTGTATATTTCGGTGGTGTTGATTTTCTCGTGGCCCAGCATCTCCTGCACGGCACGCAGGTCGGCACCGTTGGTAACCAACTCGGTGGCGAAGCTGTGGCGCAGGCTGTGGGGCGAGATGGTCTTCTTGATGCCCGCTTTTTTCACCGCCTCGCGGAGAAACATGAAGATGTAGTTGCGCGACAGCCTTGTCCCCAAACGGTTGATGAACACGTAGTTTTCTTCGCCGGGTTTGATTTTTTGCTGCTGACGTATGGTGGCGATGTATTGCAGCATCAGGTGCAACGCCGTAGGGTTGATGGGAACCCAACGCTGCTTGTCGCCTTTGCCGGTAACCAGCAGGCATTCGTCGTCGGCATAGATGTTCGACAGCCTAAGGTTGACCAGCTCCGACACACGAAGACCGCAGCCGTAGAGCACCTCGACGATGACATAGTTGCGTTCCTGGTCGGGGAAGCTGCGGTCGAAGGTGGCTTCAATGGCGTCGATTTCTTCGTTGCTGAGCACGTCGGGCAGATGCCGCGACGACCGGGGCATCTCGAGCAGCGCCACGGGGTTCTCCTTGACGACGTCTTCAACCACCAGCATGCGGTAGAAGGTGCGCAAGCCGCTGACGATACGGCTCTGCGAAGCCAGGGCTATCTGGGTGTCGTTCAAGAGCTCCAGCAAGGCGCGCAGGTCTTCCAGGTCCACGGTCTCGGGCTTCTTGCCCACACCGATAGCATAGCGGGCCAAATGGGCTACATCGCGCAGGTAGGCCTCGATGGAGTTGTCCGACAGGTTGCGTTCCAGCTTCAGGTAGGTGTGGAACGAGCGCATGGCTCGTCGCCAGTCGGCATCGGATATGGAGTCAACAAGGTTCATATCAGTGTATTATCCAGCAAAGTGCCTCATTTTTCTGCGTGTTTACGGTCATATTCTTTGCGCCAGCGCAGGAAGTCGAAGAGGTCTTCATCGTCCTCGGGCTTGGTGTTTTTGGGTTTCTTCTTCAGGTTCACCTGTCCATATTTGGCCATGCGTCCTTCCACCACGCGGGTCTGCCGCTTGAAGTAAGGAGTGGCGTTGGCGGGGTTGCGTTTCAGCGGTGCCGGAAGGGTTACCGCCAGCTGTGCTGCCTCATGGCGCGACAGCGTTTTGGCGGAATGGCCGAAATAATGCTGCGCAGCTGCCTCACAGCCATAGATGCCGTCGCCGAACTCTATGATATTCAGGTATACCTCCATGATGCGTTCTTTGCCCCACAGGCGCTCGATGGCCATGGTGTAGCCCGCCTCGAGGGCCTTGCGCAGATAGCTGCGACGGTGTGGCAGGAAGGCGTTCTTGGCAGTCTGCATGCTGATGGTGCTGCCGCCGCGCACGCGGCGCCCCTCCTTGGTCTCGCGGTAGGCTATCTTCAGCTGCTCGACGTCGAAGCCCTTGTGGCGCATGAAGCGTCCATCCTCCGAGGCCACTACGGCGCTGACAAGATGCGGCGAGATGTCCTCAAGCGGCACATAGTCGCGTTCAAAGTTGACCTCGCGGTCGCTGTCGTGCCATTGCTGCCACCACCGCGTCACCATCAGCGGCGTCAGCGGCGGATTCACCCATTTGTAGGCCACCAGCAGCACTGCCTGCAACGCCACCACGGCGACAACGGTAATCCACAGCATACGCCATAGCCGCCGCCATAGGGGACGCTTTTTGCGACCCTCACGACGCTCACCGCTGCCCGTGTCGGCATAGGAATGCTCTGCGGCATCAAAAATATATTCTTCGTTATTTTTCACAAATATATTCTTCGTTTTTTTTACACCCCATAAACGAAGTCAACACAAAAAAATTGTACTCACTGTCCAAATGCTTCTGCCAGACGATTTTGACAAACGATTCTGCAAAACGATTCTGCAAAACGATTTCGCCAAACGTTTCTGCCAGACGATTCTGCCAGACGATTCTGCCAGACGATTCT
Organism: uncultured Bacteroidales bacterium; assembly: GCA_946542135.1. Classification (GTDB taxonomy): domain Bacteria; phylum Bacteroidota; class Bacteroidia; order Bacteroidales; family P3; genus Colimorpha. The sequence goes on along the minus strand of CAMNKG010000005.1, from coordinate 8,982 downwards.
GCCAAACACAGCCGCTAAACGATTTTGCCAAACATTTTTGCCAGACGCACGACAGGCTGCGGCGTACCGCGAAGGCATGCCGCCAAAAGTCCGACAGCATCACAAAAAAAGCCCCGCCATAGGCGAGGCTTAGTCATATCGTAAGGACTCTGAGAATTAGAGCAGTTTGGCCAGCTTGGCGGCGAGGTCGCCGACGCGAGTGCTGTAGCCCTTCTCGTTGTCGTACCAGCTGACGATCTTCACGAAGTTGCCGTCCATGACCTGGGTCAGGAGGCTGTCGAAGATGCTGCTGTGGGTGTTGTCGATGATGTCGATGCTGACGATGGGTTCGTCGACATACTGCAGAACGCCTTTCATGGGGCCTTCAGCGGCTTCCTTGATGGCGGCATTGATCTGCTCCTTGGTGACGGTGCAGTTCAGTTCAGCGGTGAGGTCAACAACCGAGCCGTCGGGAGTGGGGACGCGCATGGCGAAGCCATCGAGTTTGCCCATCAGTTCGGGGATTACCAGACCCACAGCCTTGGCGGCGCCGGAGGAGGTGGGGATGATGCTGACGGCAGCAGCGCGGGCGCGACGGAGGTCGCTGTGCGGCTGGTCGAGGATCTTCTGGTCGTTGGTGTAGCTGTGGACGGTGTTCATCAGACCGCGTTTGATGCCGAATTTGTCGTTGAGGACCTTAGCCACGGGAGCCAAGCAGTTGGTGGTGCAGCTGGCGTTGCTGACGAGTTGCATCTCTTTGGTCAGCACGTTATCATTGACACCCATCACGACGGTGGCGTCGACGTCGTCAGCCTTGCCGGCAGGAACGGTGAGGATCACCTTCTTGGCACCAGCATTGATGTGCTTCATCATCTGGTCGCGTTTCTTGAAGAGACCGGTGCTCTCGACAACGATGTCGACACCGAGTTCTTTCCAAGGCAGGTTCTGCGGGTCGCGCTCAGCGTAGATGCGCACCTTCTTGCCGTTGACAACCAGGTATTCACCTTCAGCGTGCACTTCGCCGTCGAAGTTGTCATGGACAGAGTCATATTTGAACAGGTATGCCAGCGTGTCGGCACTGGTGAGGTCGTTGATAGCGACGATGTCCAGCTCGGGGTGAGCCAGCATAGCGCGGAAAGACATTCTTCCGATTCGGCCGAAGCCGTTGATAGCTACTTTTGCCATATTGATTTGTTATTTAATTGTTTAAGAATTATTTGTTCCATTATTTGGGAATACAAATATAGTAATTATTTGTCATCTGACAAAATAATCATAAAAAATCCAAAAAAACTTTCAAGCCCCCTAAAAAACACCCATTGCTATATCCACAATATCAAATCTCACATCACAACACATGCAAATCTTTATAACATGGATCAATTCTTATCCCATAAAAAAGCCTTACCGTAAGGGTCGGTATACGACAGATTCTCGTCGTCAGCATAAGTGACCACAAAACGTTTGGGCACTACGCCGCCCATCTCTAAGCGGTTGAAAATGGTCAACATATTGCTGTCAAGCGACCAATCGAAACGTTGCGCCTCATCGCGCGACACATCGTCAGCGGCATCCCACATCAATCCCGTACCGTCAGCAAAGTAAACCTCGTGTTCACTGCCCCGAATCCATTCGCCCACCAATAACGATGCATCGTATATCACACGCTGTTTCCGTCCCAGCAGTCGCAGATTGGTGATTTCGGCACTGTCCGTGTGCAATTGCAGCTCCTGCCGAGAGCGGTCATTCTTCACTGCCGGTGCATGGGTCGTCGTGTCCGCCATTCGCAGCGTGTCCCAGCCCATTCCGTCACGGTCCAAGTCGTCGACGTATGGCTGATCCGATGGCCGTAGCGTGCTCTCCTCATGTTTTTCTCCCCCACCCTTACAAGCTGCAACAAGCAGCGTCAGGGCTAAGACTGTTGTCAATCGATGCACCAAACTCATAGCTTCACAATTTTTCCTTCCACATTACTGAACTGCGGCATAGCCTCACCCACACCAGCACCGATATAAGTTGGGTCGCACACCGTGAAGCGACGACCGTCGACGGTGAAGTAGCTTCCCTCCACCTCGTCGGGAAAAGCCACGGCGGTAGCCAGATGCCCTGGCCAGTTCACGAGCACCACATCCAATCCCACCAAGTCGCGCACCAGTATGCTGAACAATATCGAACGGTCTTCACAGTCGTTCTTGGGATAGAAGAAACTCTCGTCGCCAAACAGTGGACGTTCGTAGCCGAACTGCATCTGGTCGGTGGCGTAGACAAAAGCCGTCTGCACGAAGTCGAGCAGCATGGTCACCTGTTTCTTCTTGCTTTTGCCATCCAACTGGCTTCGCAGCGCAGGGTAAAGGGTGGCCTTCACCCCATCGCTGAGACCCGCTTTTGCGTAATAATCCCACGCATCGGTCAACGGATAGTCGTTCATGAAGTCTATCAGCTGTTTGTCCACCGCCACCTGTGCTTGCATCGTGCCGAAACGTTCGGCGGTGAAGGTGCGTGGTGCCTGGCTTTTGCCGCCAATCAGCGGCAGCCGTTCCAATTTGACATTGGCCACCTGTTCACGAGGAAAGCCCACATTGCTGACATAGATATCGTTCGCTTTTCGTTTCGACAAAACATAGTAATGCGTTCCGTCAATGTCGACATAGCTATAGCCATAGATAGTACGGTTGAAAGGCACCAACAGCACGAACGCATTGTCCGCCTTGGCCATCCGCACCTTGTAGCCTGACTGACAGAGCAGATACATCTGCAGCAGCACCGACTCGTTGGTTCCTTTGCCCACAATTTTGTCCGCCGCCTCTTGAAGCAGTCGCATGTAGCCCCAGTCGCCCAATTGCATTTGGTCACGTAGTTTCAGGCAGTCATGTAGTACCCCGTCGAAATTCTGTTCCGACAGCAGCTTCCAGGCTTTTGCCGCTCCCTTCTCGTCCACCGAGGACAATTTGAAGCTCAGAGCATTGACCTCAGCATGCATAGTGCATTCCGAGCCGTAGACCGTAAAGCGAGCCATTGGCGTTGTCGGAGCCGGTTCGGGGATAGGCGGCGCCGGCAGTTCGGGTTCCACAGGCTCCGGTGTTTCCACCTCGCCCAGCGGCACCGACGCCGTCTGGGGCTTCCAGCCCTCATCGTGTCTGGGAGCAGGCATCGGCTTGGGCGGTTCCGGTTCTTTCGGTTTGGGCTTGGCAGGTTCCATGTGCATTTTGTTCCAAGCCCTTTCTATGGCGCTGGCGTAAGCCTCATTGGCCCTTTTGCGGAATGCCGCATACTCCTCCTCCGCCTTGCGCCGAGCATCATCATACTGCTGCCCCATCCGGTTGCGCTGCTGGTTGTAGCGTTCGCGCATTGCCTGGCGTTGTTTCTCAAACGCATCACGGTCTTCCTGAGCCAATGCGCTAAAGGCAAAAAGCAAGACAATGATTAGCAGAATATATGCACGCGAGGATACGTGTCGATCTTCCGAAGAGCGGGAAAACTCTTTTCTCATAATAACTATAGTTTAATGTTTCTCCATTTCTGTGTCATCGTTTCCGAAGGTATCACCGATGGAGTCTGGATCTTATTGTTCACATCGAATGATGTCTTTTTGACATTTTTGGAAACATAATCATACATCTCGCCGAGTGTGAAGGTGCCTTTGCTGTCCTGCATCTTCTTGAGCAAGAAGTAGGTGAAGAGTCCGTGCTGCTTTTCTTCGTACTGGTGTGCCGTCTCGTTGCCGCTGGCGGAGGTGAAGACAATTAGGTTGCCCTGCGGGGTTTCCTCTTTGGGCTTGATAGCCACGCCACGACCAGTGAGCAGCATATTGTCCTCGCGTGTGGCTCCGCTGAAGCAGGCATCAAGAAAGCAGACACACGATTTAGTCTTAATGCTACCAAGTTCCTGATAAAGACGCTTCAGGCTGTAGCAGGTCTCTACCAGCTGGTTGTCACCATCAATAGGCAGTAGGTAAGCATCTTTCGTCTTTTCGTCAGGGAAAGCGTGACCAGCATAGTAGAAAATGACGTTCAAGTCTCCGTCATTGGCCTCACTGGCTCGACGGATAGCAGCCACACAGGCTATTATTTGCCCAGTTGTTGCATTCTCGTATAAACGAATTTGTTTGACTGAAACACCTAATGTCCTGTTACAATACTCTTTGAATACGTTCCCATCATTAAGAGCATAGGGGACTTTTCTGTTAGGGTAATTTTCGTTTGCTATTATGAACACATAGGTATTTTCACTTTTTTTATTTATTATCGGAATATTCTTATCAACATCTGCTTTTTGATCGTTGAAAGGATTTTCATACGCATGAGTTTGTGTAATTGTATTCTCCGAAATCGATATTTGTGATGATTCATGCATCTTATCTCTACAGCTATCTATCAATTTATCAGATAGATACTTAAAATCATTCTCTTTCGTGTTCTCAAAACACGATGCTGCATATTGTGCCAATTCCAAGCACTCTTTGTATTTATTATCTTTATAATAATCCACACCTATATTATATAATGTTCTGCCACAACCATTATAAACAATATATATATTATTTGAATTTCCATTTTCATCAAGTGAAGTACTTACTTCAGCTGCATTAAATGCATCTTTTAATAATTGGCATTTTACCTCAATATTATTTTCAGGAAATGATTTTAACAAATAACACACACCTAATACACTATATGCAACTGCTGCATCACTACTTCTGTTTGATGAAATGAGGTAGGTAACAGCTGTTTCCATCATAGAAGCTGCACCATCAAAATCTTTATTATTATACATTTTTATGCCTTCTTCGTATGCTGCGGATCCAATATAGGAATATACAGGATTCATGTCATATGAATTGTTTTGATCCAATTCTTTACATTTTATTGCTTTTTCTAATGTAAGTTTTAAGTAGAAAGGACTTGGATGGGAACTGCATAAATGAGAATATATCAAACTTGCATAATACCATGTTTTTGCTTCATTTTTTGTCTCGTCGTGATTACAGGCTTCGTCTATTTCCCTTTGAGCCTTATCCAAATTTCCCTTTCTTAAGGATTGCAAGGATGACTCTCTAGTTTGGTACTGCCCATTGGCGTTTAGATATAAAACCAATGCGATAAAAAATAAAAACGTTTTTTTCATATTTTCTGTATTTGTATTTCTTCATTTGCACATCATATCAGGAGAAATAAGAGCTTTAGGGTTTGAATATATTCCTCTTATATTCGCAATGTATTCAACTGATGTTAAAACAAGTACATTCATATAGTTCACCGACTGCGACGTTTCTTTGCAACTGCAGCAGTTTAGTTAAAAGACTTGTGGCTCTGGCTTTGCGCATTCCCGACAGCTCCCAGCAGGTCAAAGACAATCTACAGGAAATCTTCATACGAGGAGCAAACAATGAAGCTGATGATGGTCAACATGAAAATACATTTTAATTGTTAATTAATTATAAGAGACCCTTGTGAACCCATCATAATTTTATGTCACGCCATGTGGACATGAGATTACCAGAAACGCTAACACTAGGCTTTTGAAATTCATCAGTCAAATCAAACGTCGTAAGTCTTACATTATAACTTACAAAGTCCAACAATTCGCCTAAAGAAACATCCCCTTTCTTTTCTCTTATTTTATTGAACATGAATTCTGGGAACAAATATTGCAAACTTTCTCCAACAAACACATCTTTCCAAGTGATATCGCAAGATTTAAATATAATCATATTACTATAATTATTTCTTTCCACATTGCCAGGCTGTGTCACTTTATTTTTTATCCTTATAGTTCCTGGTTTTTTCTCAAATTCATCACTTTCATCAGCATCTGTTTTAATTTTTACACTAAATGCTACTTCCCCACTCTCCTCCTCCGATTGCCTAAAATTCATAAAGCAAATTGTTTTATCGCTTTGTATCTTGTTTAATTCATCATACAAATACTTTATAGGAACCGTTTTTTTATTATCTTTTTTATAACCATCATACCCGAACAACATCATATCCTCCTTCCTCTGGTCATCATAACAGGTCAATCCTGAATAATAGATAATTACAGTTGGTTTTATACCAAATGTATTTACCTTTTGTTTAATAGTATTTATACACGAATCAATTTGATGTTTACTTTGCAGACGAAAACAAAAAATATTCTGTTCAGGAATTCCTAATGTCCAATGAAAGTATCTCATAAACAAAGTCTCATCGTCAATTGTACCGTAACTTCCAGTATTGTGTAAACAAAAGACTAAAGTTCGACTATTTGTCCGACCTGTCTTCGGAATATTTTTGTATAAATAGTCTACAAATGGAGAGCCTAACACGCGAAAATCCCAATAGCCTTCTGGAGGTATGAATTCTAAAGAAGATTTAGTCAAACGAATTTTTTGATTTGCTTTTACTGATAAATCTATTGACTTATTCACCCACTCTGTCAGTCCAACATCTACGAATTGCTTACTTGCACTGTCAGCATATTTTGCAGCATGTTTGTAGAAACCATTATCATAAAATGACTTACCCTTATAATACAAGCTTTTCCCTATAATTTCATAAACAAAAGTCTTATCATAAATTCCTTCTTTATCATGTTCCTCACATTCTCTTACATACCGGGCTGCATCAGACCTCCACCGACGTCTATAGTCATCATAGATACCATTTTCAAAACTAAATAGAGATTCTCCAATCTTAGCATAGCACATAGCTAATTTCCAGGCTATATTGATTTCAGTTTTGTCCCAGCTATCACTAAAGGGATTATAAATTCTTAGAAATTTTTTTATTGCCAAATCATAATTCGATTCATCATAATACACACTTCCTTCCGTATAGTATTTATACGTTTGAGTTTGATTTTGGGTTTGTTTATTACGTTCTATCAAACGGTTATTTTCTATGATACGCTGAGCCGATACTACAGAAAAAATGGACAAAAAAATTGTTATTAGAAAAAGCTTTGACTTCATAATGTATTACTTTTACCTATGATATGATTCTTTATTTATTCGTAAAACAGACACGAGCTTCCCATAACAGCTTTATCAATAGGATTTAGGTATAAAAAAGATATCTCTCCACTTGGAACTCATATTAGGAGAGCATCTGACTGTTGGCGTTTGAATCCTATTGTTCACGTCATACGAAGTCTTCTTGACATTTTTCAAAAGATAGTCATACAAATCCCCAAGAGAAATATCACCCTTTGTATTTTGCAAACCATACAACAAATAATACGTAAACAACCCATGATGTTCTTTTTCGTACTGGTGTGAAGTTTCAGAGCCACTGGAAGATGAAAAAACAATCAAATTTCCTTGAGGAACTTCTTCCTTTGGTTTAATTGCCACACCTCTGCCCGTCAACAACATCTGATCATCTCGTGTGGTCCCACTAAAGCAAGCGTCCAGAAAACAAAGTGTGAATTCTGAAGGAATGGAACCCAACTCTTCGTACAATTTCTTCATACTGTAACAGCTCTCTACCATTTTACTATCTCCATCGACAGGCATCAAATAAGACTCTTTGGTCTCTTCATCAGGAAATCCATGACCTGCATAATAAAAAATAATTTTCACCTTACCATTATTAGCTTTAGAAGCGTTCCTTATAGAAGCAATACAGGCAATAAAATTACCAACAGTAGCATTCTCATAAATTTTAATTTGATTCGATGGGATTCCTAACATTTCAAAATATCTTTTTACTTGTCTACCATCATTCAGTGCAAATGGCACTTCCCTTTGAGGGTACTTCTCGTTAGCCAATATAAAAACATAATAGTTATTCCGCACATCCCCCTTTTTCATCATAGTCGACTGAAAAGAAACAGTGTCAACAAAACTTGTAGACTCAACTTCATTAATTCTGTTAATCAATATTGCCTCTCTCTGTTTTGCTATTCTTGGTTCTCTTTGGGTAGCATCTTTTAATGGTGCATATTCCGTTTCTATTTCTTCTTCTACTAATAAGTGAGACGCAGGATTATCTCTTAAAGCATACGTAGAATGTTTTCCCTTTTTTATTAGTTCTTCCCTATAGTGTCGAATGTCTTCTTGGGACATCAAGTTTTCTATCATATCATAGACACTTAATATCGCCTGCTGCGTCCGATCGTATTCATCTTTATCTGAATCTTTCATCATAGCAGAGCGGTCATTTAAAAATCCTATAGCCATATCAAAATTATCAACCAGAATCAATTCTTCATCAACAGTATCAACTGCCTTAATAAAGTCTATCGTAGCCTTATAAAACCGTTCAACGAAAAACGGATCCAACTCTTGTCTCGCGTAGCTCATTGCATCCTTATAAAGATAATAATAGTCTTTTAAATCAACTGCACCACCCATCAATTCAAGGCTATACGCTTCTAAAGCACATACTTTTCCATACCTAGGCTTAAAGCTATTATCATGCACTTCGCCATCAACTGGGAGATAGATTTCGTAATCATAAAAAAAACTTGTACAGCGTTCATATACATACAAAAGTGTATCCAACAAAGACTCTCGTTCTTCATCAGATGCAAGAGAACTATATTTGTAATATAGTATATTCACTGCATTCTTGCATATATCATCGGGTATAGTTTTACACAGTCTATCCAAGTAAGCGTACCATGGCCAAAAAGCATCCACATACTGCTCGTTACTACAGTATTTTCGGCATAATGTAATATTTCTCTGACAGTCGATTTCTATATAATATTCATCATTATACATAGCTTGAGATTTAGCAGTTGATATATGGAATATTAAAAAAATCAGTAATAAAAAGAATGTCTTCGTACCATTATTATTGAAAAACATCTAATTCGCATTTAATTTAAACATATACATATTGCTCTCTTGATTAAAACAACCATTAACCCATCATAATTTTATGTCACGCCATGTGGACATGAGATTACCGGACACGCTAACACTTGGGGTTTGGTATTCGTCAGTCAAATCAAATGACTTGAGTCTTACATTATAACTTACAAAGTCCAACAATTCGCCTAAAGAAACATCCCCTT
>CAMNKG010000004.1 GCA_946542135.1 uncultured Bacteroidales bacterium | reverse complement strand
CTCGTGCTTGCAATGGCGCAGATGACGCAACGCGTCGAAAAGCGGTTCCTGCTGGTCGGGGCGGACGAAGGCATCGGTGATGAAGACCACCAACGAGCGTCGGTGCATGCGTTCTGCCAGCAGATGGATGGTGTCGGCTATCGAGGTGCCCCGTTTCTCCATCTTGTCGGGAACCACAGGTTTAAGCAGCTGTTCCAAAATGGAATATACGTAGCGCTGGTGAAGCGTGCTGCTGCGCACCTCGGTCTGGAGGTCCACATGGTCGGAGAAGAGCGTCAACCCGAAGGCATCGCGTTGGCGCACCAACAGTTCAACAATCAATGCTGCGGCATAAACTGCGAAAGTGATTTTGTTGGGCGACTCAAAGTTTCCCTGCCGCTCCACCGGAAAAAACATCGACGTCGACTGGTCTATCAGCAATTGGCAGCGGAGATTGGTCTCCTCCTCGTAGCGCTTGACGAACAGTTTGTCTGTGCGTGCATAAAGCTTCCAGTCGATGTTTTTGGTCGACTCCCCTGTGTTGTATAGCCGGTGTTCGGCAAACTCTACCGAGAAGCCATGAAAAGGACTCTTGTGCAAGCCCGTGATGAATCCCTCCACCACTTGTCGGGCAAAGAAATCCAGCGATTTATATTTCTCTATATCCTGGAAAGGCATGGCAACGAAAACAATAAACAGCCGACGTCCGGACCCTGAAGGGCGGACGCCGGCAGAGAGTGCTTGTAAGTCTTAGAGCAGTGCGTTGAGTTTCTCGACGAGAGTAGCTTTGGCTACCAATCCCACCGATTTGTCGACAGCGGCACCGCCTTTGATGAAAAGCACCGTGGGCACGTTGCGGACACGGAACTCAGCGGCGATGCCGGGGGCTTCATCGACATCCACCTTACACACGAGGGCCTTGCCTTCATATTCGGCTGCTATTTCTTCTACAATTGGAGCCAAAGCCTTGCAGGGACCACACCAAGTGGCGCCGATGTCCAGGAGGACAGGAAGGTTTGACTGTTTGACTTCAGCAAAATTTTGGTCATTAACTTCTACTACCATAGTGCTTTAAATATTATAGTGTTAAACTTGATTCTTCTGCAAAGATACATTTTTTTTCTCAAAACAAAAAAAACTCAGAAAGAAATGCCCTCATTTATCCACTCTGTCATGTTAATAATTCCACCATCGGACGTGCGTCCCCAAGGGGCAATCTGCCTATAGCCCAAGGCAGACGCCATGGGTTGCTGAGGCACATGTGACTGCCCCCTGTGGGGGCAAAAGCCGGTTAATCATATTTTCCGTTGCTCTTACAGGGCGTAATGCATGGTCGGCCATCAACCCAGGGCGTAATGCATGACCGGCCATCAACCCAGGGCGATGCCATAGACTGTAATCTATTGGCCTTAAGGGCATTTTTATGAAGAGCCATTTTTATTACGATACTTGAATTAATTGTGTTTGTGGATTGCGACAATGCAGCTTTTGCAGAATCAATTCACGTGCTCGTCGACAAGACCGATTCGGCAACGTCTATCATTGCATTATATATGGTTTTTCGGAGTATTAGTGCTTCAAAACGATTCAATTCGATGACAGGAATCGGCCATGCACATACTATTCTGCGACAAACGATTTCGTTAAATCATAAAGCACTATATAATAACAATTTAAATAATACATTATAAGATTTTACAACTAATTGTCGTATATTTTAAAAAAAAATATTATTTTTGCAACGGATAAAACCATGCTACAAAACAACATACTTATGAATCGCAGAATATTTATCTCGCTGATAGCCTTAGCTTTAGTTTTGGGAGGCAACAGTATGCAAGCCCAAAACAAAAAAACGACGAAAGGCAAAAACAACAAACCTACCAAAACAGAACCCACTTTAGTGACGCTGCCCAACAACAGCAACGACTGTCTCTTTGCCATCGAGCTGCAACCGGATGTCTCTTACGGTCCCACGTCAGCGCCTCAAGGTGCCGGTCGCATACAGGAGATTATGCGCGACAAGAATAATCCGCATGTCTTTGAATATGAACACAACTCCACATGGTACAAATTCACCGTCCCCTATTCCGGCAACCTCGAAATCAACATCATCCCCTCGAATGAGTGGGACGACTACGATTTCATCGTCTACAAGTACACCGACGTCTATTTCAGCAACCACTTGATTCAAAACAAGATCAAACCTATCGCTTCTGACCTTTCAAGCAAAGACACCACGGGCATCGCCGCAGCCACCCCCAAGGCCACCAAAAACCATACCGACGTGAAGCCTCGTAGCCGCCGCATGGTGTCACCCACCATGGGTATGAAAGCCGACGGCACCAAGCAGTTCATCGGTCCTTTCGACGAACCTGGCTTCCTGCGTTCCATCCCCGTCCGCAAAGGCGAGGTTTACTACATTGTGCTCGACAACAAGAGTGCCAAGGGTGACGGTCATACCATCAAAGTCTCCATTCAGGTCAACTCCTATGAACCCATGGTGCTGTTCTACGATCCCGTAGCCAAGAAAAACATTGACGTCGACCTCCTCATTCTGGAGAAGAACACCGACAACCGTCCCATTGCCAAGAATCCCGCCTTCCGCGGTGGCAAGATAAAGTTCGTGCCGGGTTTCAGCTACGCCCTCTACGCCAAAAAGGATGGCTACTTTACTGTGTTTAAAGAGTTCAACTCCAACATCTTCAAAGAAGACACCCTGATGCGATTCATCATGAACCGCACCGAGAAGGGCACCGTGTTCCCCATCGCCGACATCTATTTCGACGACGACGCCAACCTGCTCCCCGAGTCCGACACTTCGTTGCTCAACTATATTCAAATGTTCCGAGGCCATCCTGACATCACCTTCCAGATTAAAGGCTATGTGCAGTCCTATGCCGTCGACATTGAATCTGACCAGAAGCTCTCCATTGCCCGCGCCCAGAGCGTCAAGGAATTCTTTGTGGCCCACGGTCTCAGTGCCGACCAAATCACCATCGCTGGCATGACACAGAACGAAATCAAGCGCAGCGCCGCTGCCGCACTCAACAAACGACAGGCCTTCAAAGACACCAAGGTGGAACTCATCATCACAGGCCTGAGCCGATAGATGACACTTATTTTCAACCCTCTATACAAACAGCACCACAAAAGGTGCTGTTTTGTTTGTCAAGAACACGTAACACTCCCCCATGACTGACATTATCAATATACTGCCCGACAGTGTCGCCAACCAAATCGCCGCCGGCGAGGTGGTCGACCGTCCCGCTTCGGCCGTCAAAGAGCTGCTGGAAAACGCCATGGATGCCGGCGCCACAGAGATACAACTTGTGGTAAAGGACGCCGGCCGCACCCTGATGCAGGTCATCGACAACGGCTGCGGCATGAGCGAAACCGACGCACGTCTCTGCTTCGAACGCCATGCCACCTCCAAAATCAGGAATGCCGACGACCTCTTCGCTCTCCATACCATGGGTTTCCGTGGAGAGGCCCTGGCTTCCATCGCCGCTGTCGCTCAGGTGGAACTCAAGACGCGTCCCCACGACAGCCAATTAGGAACGCAGGTGACCGTGGAAGGCTCCGCCGTCAAAGACCAGCAGCCTTGTAACTGCAGCGCCGGGACCTCTATAGCGGTCAAAAACCTCTTTTTCAATATCCCCGCACGACGCAACTTCCTCAAAAAAGAAAGCATCGAACTTGCCCATATCGAGGAGATATTCAAGCGGGTAGCCATCGCCAACTACAAGGTGGCCTTCACTTTCCACCACAATGGCCGTTTGCTCTACGACCTCAAAGGGGGCAATTTTGCACAACGCATCGCCGGCATTTTCGGCAACACATTCAAAGAACGTCTCTACCCCGTCGAAGAACAGACGGAACCTGTCAAGATAAAAGGTTATGTCGGCAAGGCTGAGTACGTGAAGCGCACCCGCGGCGACCAGTATCTGTTCGTCAACAGCCGTTTCATCAAACACCCCGGCCTTTCGTCAGCCATAGAAAAAGCTTACAGAGAACTTATTCCCGAACACACTTACCCATCCTATGTCATCATGATGGATGTCGACCCCTCGCGCATCGATGTCAACATCCACCCTACCAAGACCGAGGTGCGTTTCCTCGACGAGCAGGTGATCTACGCCATCCTGCGGGCCGCCACAAAAAAGGCATTGGGTCAGTTCTCGTTGGCGTCGGAACTGGACTTCAATCCCAGCACCGAGATAGACTTCACCCCTGCCGCCAAGGGTCACATTCCCGAAACACCGCACATCGAATACAACCCCCATTACAACCCGTTCAGCGCAACATCACACACCCCTTCGTCGACATTCACGCCTCCTAAACGGGATTTCAGCCTGCCATTGGCAGACTCGACGGAACTCGCGGAGCCGACACCCGCCAAGTTGACCCCCGTAACCCCCATGAGCTACCTGAACCGCTACATCGTCACAACCCTTAAATCGGGTATCGTCGTCATCGACCGCCAACGGGCGCAGGAACGTATCATCTATGAACAGATGTTGCGCAGACGCCAGAACGCACAGCCCGATGCACAGCGGCTGATGTTTCCTGTCAACTGCACTTTCAGCGCTGCAGACAGCGAACTGATGAACGAATTGCTGACGCCGCTTCGTGAGTTGGGATTCATCATCGAGCCTTTGGGACGCAACACTTTCGTGGTCACCGCCACCCCTCAGGGTGTCCGCGACAGCGACTTGCAGAGCATCCTTGACCAAACCATCAGCGAATACAAAAGCAGCATGATGGAGCGCTTCAACGATCGCGACAAAAGCGTCAGCCTCTCGTTGGCCAGACAAATATCTTCGCATGCCAGCAAGGAAATGAAACCCGAAGAGATGCAGCATCTTATCGCCGACCTTTTCAGCTGCCAGGCTCCCGACACTTCTCCATCGGGCAAGAAAATCATGTTCATCCTCAACGAGCAAGACCTTGCCGAACGACTCAAGTAAACACTTCTTATCATCATTAACTTTATCTCTAACACAACCCTATGTCCCAGCAATATTCCCCCCAAGGATTCAGGATGCTCCCCACCGGTGTGAAGCACTTGTTGATTATTAATATACTTATGTTTGCCGCTACCTATATCTTGCGCAATTATGCAGGTATAGACCTCGAACAGCACCTGGCGCTCTTTTTCATCGGCCACGACCTGTTCCGCCCGTGGCAGTACCTTACCTACATGTTCATGCATGGCAGCATAGAGCATATCTTCTTCAACATGTTTGCCCTCTGGATGTTTGGATTCATCCTTGAAAATTACTGGGGCACACGGCGTTTCCTGATATTTTACCTGATTTGCGGTATCGGGGCTGGCCTGGTCCATTCCGCCGTCATATGGATTACCTCGGTACCGGTACTGTCGGCCATCAACGACTATGCCGCCAATCCTTCGCCCGATGCACTGATACAAATCTGCAATGAACACTTCCACCGCATCATCAATCCTGAATGGGTGACGAAAGTCACCAATGCCTGGCGCAATGGCGAAATCATTGACGGCGGCTGGGGCTACTTCACCACCAACTCCCTCATGGACCTCTACAACCAGCGCATCATAGGCATTCCTACTGTCGGCGCCTCGGGAGCCATCTATGGCATCCTTCTCGCTTTCGGCATGATGTTCCCCAACGAACGCATCTACCTCTACTTTCTTGTCCCCATCAAAGCCAAATGGTTCGTCATCGGCTATGCCGCCGTCGAACTCTTCACCGGAGTGATGGGTACACAGGATGGCATCGCCCATTTCGCCCATCTTGGAGGTATGCTTTTTGGCCTTGTCATGATACTCCTTTGGCGACGTAGCGCCAACAACAGCAATTACCAATGAGCGAGTACAACAAAGGGCTGCTTTACGGTCTCTTGTGCTATTGCATCTGGGGACTTTTCCCACTCTACTGGCGACTACTCGACCACGTGGACAGTTTTGAAATCCTGGCTCACCGCATGCTTTGGTCTGCGGTGTTCATGGCAACACTGTTCATGGGCATCCGCAAGATGAGGCTCCGTCAGCATATACGCCAGCCTCGCCAATATCTTATGCTTCTCGTCACCGGAACGCTCATCTCGTTCAACTGGGGGCTCTACATCTGGGCTATCAACAATGGCTACATCCTCCAAAGCAGCCTCGGATACTATATCAACCCTCTGGTCAACGTGTTGCTCGGCTATATTTTCCTTGGCGAGCGGCTCAACAGAGCCCAGACCATAGCGCTGCTGTTGGCTTTGGCGGGAGTGCTGTATTTCACCATCGACTACGGCCGATTCCCCATTGTCTCTCTGGGCCTGGCGTTCAGCTTCGGTATCTACGGACTTCTGAAGAAAAAAATGGGGCTCAATGCTACGCCGGCGCTCACCGTCGAGACCCTTTGGATGATGTTGCCAGCATTGGTCTTTTTGACCTTGCAGTTCAACAAAGGCACATCAGCGCTCAACAGTTTTGACCCACTTACATGGCTACTCCTCTTCCTTGCTGGAGCCGTCACCGCCATACCATTGCTGCTCTACGGCAAAGCCGCGGAGCGCATCACGCTAACGGCGCTGGGGTTTCTGCAGTATGTGTCGCCTACTGGACAGTTCCTTATCGGCATCTTTGTTTACCAAGAGTCGTTCACCACAGCACACCTTGTCTGCTTTGGCTGCATCTGGGCAGGACTTACCATTTTCACCATCGACACCATACGCAAGATCAAAACCGGTAATTCTCAAAAGCCCGTTGTCTCGAAACAAAAAAAACAGACCGCGTAATCGGTCTGTTTTTTTTGAGACATCTCGCTTTTTAAGGTTGGCTCTGCCAACATCCGACGGGACTTTGGATTCTCAGAAACCCATGCCGAACATCTGCCAATAGTTTTTCTCCAACTGTTTCCAGGCGTAAGCCGCCTTGTCATAGATTTGATAAGTATAGTCGTTGAGCATGTTGGCAATCTGCTGCTTGGGATCGTAGTTCTCGCTCTCTCTGTTCTTCTGGGCTTTCACATTGTTCTCAAGTTCTTTGAGACCTTTAAACGCGTTGTTCTCAAGCTTGAGCAACTCATCGTGCATGCTCGGGCGTGTGCGTTGCCATGCCACGGTAGCCAGTTTGTTGGCTTTGCGGAACTGCCACAGGACGGTGTTCTCGTTATATTCCTTTTGGCCACAGATGTCGTAGGCTTTTGGAAGACGCGTGCTACCGCAGAAAACAGGAACTCGGGGACTTTGTCCCGGATTATCGACAGAGACCCAGCAGACGCCACCCACTTCGTCAGGAAGCCAGTCGCGCAGCTGTGCCACAAAAGAATAGGAACACCAGGCCACACTGACGGTGCGGCGGAACTCGACGGTGCCGGGCTTCAGCAGATTGAGGGTGTTCTGCATGTTGCCTCCCATCCACGGGTTGGCCAGGGGGCTGATGATGGTGTCGGTTTTCACAGAACCGTCCTTGGCTTTGGTCGTTTTGACCATCCGAATGTTGCGGCACATATCCAAGTCGGTACCCTCATAGGTGGAGCGCAGCAGTTCCATGACATCGCTGACGTCAACGTTCTGGTCCGGCTTTACGGAGAAGGGCAGCTCGGCCATGTCCATAGAGAGTCCTAACGATGGCGCCAAAGAATTGAGGATGAAGAATTCGCGTTCACGGAAGTTTTTGCCATTGGCGTAAGAGGCGTTGAAGGCTTTCCAGAAGACAAAATCGCCCTTGCCGTCCCAAAGATTATATTTGCGTGCCACTTGCTCTATGTTGTCGGAACACATGAAATAATTGGGGTTGTTGCGCTGCAGACGACCGATACGCGGTATGTTGGCGCTGACAGCCACATGGTTGTCAGGTACACGTTGCGCGGCCCATACACCACCAATTTTGTCGGGACCCTCACCCAAAATCTCCATCTGCCACACCTCGTTTTTGTCAGCAATAGTGATGCATTCGCCGCCATCGCCGTAACCATATGTTTTGACAAGTTGACCGATGAGGCGGATGGCATCGCGGGCATTGTCGCATCGCATCAGAGCCACACGTTCCAGCTCTTCGATAGTGAACATTCCCTTGGGGTTGACCAACGTGTCAGGACCGCCAAAAGTGGTCTCGCCTATGGCCAACTGCTTCTCGTTGAGGCAGGGATAGGCGGTGTTAAGATACGCGTAGGTGTGTGCCACTTGTGGAATGGTTCCCATCACCTTCACTCCCGTAGTGTCGTCACGATGAGTGGTGTGCATGGTTCCTCTGAGCACGGTGTGCACCGCACCTTTTTTGTAATTACGGGCGGGTTCCATGGTCATCCACGTGCGATAGCGTCCGTCGCAGGTGTGCGAAGTGATTACCGAGCCATCGGTTGAGGCGCGTTTCCCGACCATGATAGAGGTGCAGGACTGGCCATCGACAATCTGGGAATTAAACTCCGCAATCTGGCGTTCGTTGAGTTGTGCCCTCACCGAAACCACGATGGCTATCAAGCTGACAAATGTGAGTATTTTTTTCATGATCTGTATGTGTGTTTATTATTGGTATCTAAAGTTGGATTATTGACGGATTCGGGAATGCGGCACCATTACGGCACGATGATGTTCTTGACGATGAGGTCAAAGCATGACGCTGCAGGATCGATTAACGCGTCGGGGAAATTGTAGTCGGGATGGTGCAGCTCTGGCTGGTTCTCGCCACTGCCGATGCCGAAGAAGGCTCCCGGAATCTGTTGCAGATAGTCGGCAAAGTCTTCCGACCAACGGAAGGGGGTATCAAGGGTTTGGACTCCGCGTAGGTACTCATTAGGGAGAGAAAAAATCTGCTGCAGCTGGTCCACCAACGCAGGGGTGTTCTCCGTCGCCCTGAAGGGTTCACACAGCTCTTTTGCCATCTCAACGCCGTAACGTTGACAGACTTCGTCGACTATGGCGTCGGCGGTATGCATCAGTTTTTGCATGGCGTCGTTGGTGAAAGCGCGAAGGGTGAACATCACATCACCTTGTCCGGCTGAGGTCCCGAAAGCCTCCTCTCCTACCCTGCAGCATATCAGCGTGGATTGGCGGAAGCCGCCGAGGTCGGATACGGCAGTGTTGAGGCTGTCGAAACGTGTGATGATTTCGGCAGCGGCAAGACCGGGATTAATGCCTTTTTCGGGCGTGGAAGC
Organism: uncultured Bacteroidales bacterium; assembly: GCA_946542135.1. GTDB lineage: Bacteria > Bacteroidota > Bacteroidia > Bacteroidales > P3 > Colimorpha. The sequence continues at coordinate 33,831 of CAMNKG010000004.1, read as the reverse complement.
ATGCGTCTCCCTTCCTTTCAGATGGTATTTTACTCCCGACGATGCGGCAGCGAAAGTGTGACGTTCAAGGACTACGGTACCCAACGGAAAACCAGGCAGGTTATGAAGTCCGAAAATGGCTTTCACATCATATGTTTGGAGAATTCCGCTCGACAATATTTTCTGTGCTCCTTTTCCTGTCTCTTCTTCGGGCTGGAAGATGAGCAGCACATTGTATCGTACGGGATTGTCGGCGCTGTTCATCAGGCGGTAGCGACCCAATCGTTCGGCCATCCGCAGCAAGATGGTGGTGTGCCCATCATGGCCACAACGATGTCCTATGGGAAGGGCATCGATATCGGCACGTAGTGCGATGGTATCGACCCCGCTGGAATGCATCTGCCAATAGGCGCAGACGCCGTAGCCACCCACATGGGTGTGGATTTTGTCGGCATGGTGCTGCTGCAATTCGGCAACAATGGCGTCGTGGGCATAGTGTTCCGTGCCCGACACGTCAGGGTGTTCATGAAGCCGATTGCGCAACGAGGCATAATATGATAACTCTCTCACTTTGTGTATTTTTATCGATAACAGGTTATTTGTTGTTTTTTTCGTTATTGTTAAAGATTCGTTTGGGTATTGTCTGCAGGCAAAGCGTTTACACAACGCTTGAAGTCGCCACCTCGCTCTTCGAAATTCTTGTAGTGGTCGTAGCTTGACGCGGCAGGGGAAAGCAGGCATATCGAGCCTTCTCCTGTATACTGTGCTGCAAAAGCTACAGCTTCGTCCATTCTGTAGTCGCTTTCAAAATGACAAAGCAACCTGCGGTCTGAATGGGGCTCCAACGCGTCGAACAAAGCTTTCATCTCGCGTCCGGCGCCGCCCCAAAAGACCAAGTTGGCAACAGCCTTACCAATGGGGGACGACGTCAGAAACCGCGCTAAGGGTTCGTAGTCTATACCCCTGTTGAAGCCACCCAAAATCAGCGTCTTCACATTTTTCAAAGCCGAAAGGGCTTCAATGGTGGCTTGCGGAATGGTGGATATGGAATCGTTGTAATATGTGACGCCGTCGACTGTAGCCACACGTTCCAGGCGGTGTTCCAAGCCATGGAAGTCTGCGAGGGCATCCAAGAAGTCGCAACCGGAAAGCCCCAGACGGTGGGATACGAGCCAAGCGACGTAGATGTTGCTCAGATTGTGGTCGCCAACAAGGTGCATGGTTGCACCTTTCAACAGGTCCGAATGCTTGGCGTCATCAAGCGCATAGGGAACCACATCACCTTTGAAGCAGTCGGCGTTGCGCTGCATGGCACTTCTCAGGTCGTCATTGTCGCTGCAGAAAAAGCAGCAGTCGCCGGCTTGTTGGCGCAGTGCTATCTGCAGTTTGGCATGTTGGTAGTCGGCATAGTCGTGGTAGTGGTCCAGATGTTCCTCAAAGAAATTAAGAATCACGGCTGTAGCCGGTGCCCGATGAATATTTTCCAGCTGGTGACACGACAGTTCGGCCACCACACGGCATCCTGGTTGCAGCTGATCCAGAATGTCGAAGAAAGGGATGCCAATGTTGCCGGCCAGTATGACGGGTTTTTCGCTGTGGTCTTTGAGTGCTTTAAAGACCAGTTGTGTCGTTGTGCTCTTGCCCTTGGTTCCGGTGATGCCGACGGTGAGGTCGCCATACACCCGAAGGAAGATGTCGCTCTGCGATGAAAGCAGGTCTTTGTCGCAGCGACCCTCGAAGAGGGCATTGGGTATGCCTGGGGATTTGAGGATCATGTCGTAGTGCTTCCTCTGCAAGGCGCTGATGATTTCCTCGTCGTTGTGTGCCACATCGTATGAACGGGCAGGGAACATTCGCTGTAGCAACATATGGCTACTTTTACCCTCGCGGCCATAGCCTGCTATCAGGATTTCTTTGCCTGCCAGCATATTGAACAGGACACCGTATCGGAACAGGTGTTCGACCTGTCCACCCTGGAGGGCTTTGCTCAACAGTTCGAAGTCGTCCTTGGGCAAATTATGGTCTTCAAAGAGGCTGTCAAGGGGCGTCGTTGCCGGCTGGGGTTTATAGTCGCGAAGCAGTGCGGGACGCTCCGTCGGGTACCATTTGGCCAAGGTCATGCTCAGCGCACTGTTCACCTCGCTGACGGTACCGACACATTCAAAGGGTTTCGTTTCGGCATTACCTGTCAGCTGCAGGAATTCATGCTGCAGGCTGATATCGTCGAGCATGTTTTTGCCGAAGACAGCATTAAGGCGCTCCGGTTCCATGAAGGGCGAGAGAATAATGTAGGCGAAAAGGCATTTGGCACAGTGTCCACACCATATATCCTCCTTGCTGCCGACATTGCAGCTTTTGAAGACGGGATGGTACTTGGTGTGGCGCGAGAAGAGCGACGCTATCTGCAACTCGCTCAGCGGTCGCAGGAAGCTGTAATAATTGTATTCCGGCGAGAGATACTCGTACACATATCTTCGGAAATCGTTTTCAAACTCAAGGCTCTTAGAGTATTGGTGGTTGACATAGCTTCCCGCCACGGTGCTTTCGTTGGCACTGTTTTCATTGGAAAGGGCTATGTTGGGACGGCATCCCGTCAGAGCCGATGCCAGCAGGGTGTAGAATGCCAGCATGGCGCTGAACGGCGTATGACCGTTGAGGGCACCCTGACGGTTGAGTTCCAGCAGCCGCGGATGTATGGTCCGTTTGATGACCAACACGTCGTCCATCGTGTATCCGGCGCAGGCCACACAAGCTTCGGTAGCCCCGCGGGGGTTCATTATCAGCGGAAGGGGACGCTCGTGCTGTGAGATGATTTCAAGGGTCACCACCGAATCCTTGCCACCACCGATGGGGACGATGTGGGTTCCCTCTGCCCTACCCTGTCCGTTATCGGAAGAGAAAAGGCTTTGGGCTATAGGAGCAGCAGCGCATGAACCCTCGAAACGGAAATTGAGGAAATCGTCCTGGGTGGCACGGATGCCGTTGGTATAGAAAAACTCCCCTAAACCGTTATAATAAAGTTTTTTCCAGAATTCCACCTGTTTGGCGTCAAGGCGAAAAGGCTTGACGACGACGGTGGGAGGACAATAGGCTTTCCAATAACTGATCAGTTCAATCATGCCGATGTGAAACACCAGCATGTCGAGGGTGTCTTTGTTCAGGCGGCCGAAGTCCAGGAAAGGCCGGCATGGTATGAAGGCAGTAGGTTCGAAACATATGCTTTCGTTGAGCCGGAAACAAAAAGCGATGTGCAGTCCGTCAGACTGCACATCGTATTGAAAACTTTCGTAGATGAACTCGGGGAACATCATACGGTATAGGTTGTAGCTTTTCTGCTTAGACACGATACTGTGTTATTGAATAGAATACTATATAATTATAGATGTTCATCAATCCAGTCTGAATGAGGTCTTTCCAATCTCGTAGCCGTTGGCGTAGAGGGTGACCCAGTAGAGTCCGGGAGTGAGCTCCGTGGCATCCATCATCTTCCAGATCATGGTCAGATTACGGCCCATACCGGTGAACTCGATGTCTTGTTTGGCGGTGTACTGCATCTGGACACCGTTGAAGTCGAAGACGTTATATTCAGAGTTGCCGTTGGTCACCACACGGTTGTTGGCATTAGAGATGCGTGCATAGATGGTGATGGAGCCTGGGTCAACGACATTGTTGTCGAGCAGACGGGCGTCGATGCGTATCACCTTGACTTGCGAAGCCTTATTGGTGGATTTCACGATGTTGCCGGGCTTCAAGCTCTTGCCGGGGGTCACTTTGATGTCGGTAGTCACGAGTACCGATGCCAGTTTGACTTTCTGTTGCAGGCGTTCATTCTCAGCAAAGAGGTCGGCGCTGGATGCAACCTTGTCTTTCAGGGCTGCGTTCTCAGTCTTGAGTTGTTCGTTTTCGGCACGAAGACGTTCAATCTCGGCGACGTAGCTATCGCAAAGTTCCTGAAGTTCAGCCAGCTTTTGATTAACGTTGCCTTTGGTGGCTTTGGTGCCTTGACCTGCAGATTTCTTGGCAGCTTCCAGTTCGCTGGTACGCTGGTTGAGGTCGGCCTGAAGCTTGTTGATCTGAGCACGCTGGGATTCCACCTGAGCCGAAAGCTGGGCGATGGTTTCAGCATCTTTTGTGGCTTGTGCGTCGCTTTGGCCGCTGGTTTTGGTCGAGAGGCGAGCGTTGTCGGAAGTCAGCTGGTCAATCTGAGTCTGCATGGCAGCCACGCGCTGCTGCAGGTTGTCGATGTTGTTCGTAAGGGCTTCCTTGTCTTTTTGACACTGTTTGACGAGTTGGTTGTGGGTCTGCGACAGTTCTTCGTTCTGCGAGCGCATAGCAGCTTCGCGTTGCGTCAGGTCTGCAAGCTGGGCACGCAGCTGTTTCTCCGTCTTGCCATCCTCGGTAGCACCGCTCTGCAGGCTTTTCACCTGTGCCATCTGGCTATTGAGTTCCGAGTGGCATTGCTGGAGGTCAGACTTGGCCTGTTCCCAGTTGGCGGTCATGGTTTTGACATCGTTCTGGTACTGTGTGTTTTGTTTGCGGCATTCGTTGAGTTGGGCCGTCATTTTGGTCAACTCGGCGCGTGCGGCTTTCAGTTCGGCTGCGGCAGCCTCATCGTTGCCGCTGGATTTCTTCAAAGAATTGACGTCGGACTTGAGCGACTTGATCTGTTTGTTCAGACTGGCTATCTGGTTCTTGTAATCGGCAATCTGACCGTTAAGGCTTTTCACCTGTGACTCATAGTCTTTCTTGACATTGTCGCAATTTGTGGTAGTGCTTTTGCTGGCCTGGCTTTTGAGTTTGTTGCTTTCAGCTTTCAAGGAGTTGATTTGCTTCTCCTGCTGGCTTATCTGTTTTTGCAATTGGACTATCTGGTTCTTGTAGGCGCTATTGTCTGTATTGTTCTTATTGCCCGACTGCAGGCTCTTGATCTGTTTTGTCTGCTGGTCTATCTGGCTTTGCAGCTTCTTGATTTTTGCCTCTTTGTCGCGCAGCTCTTTCTGTTGTTTTTCCAACTGCTTCTGATCCACGTTGGAAGCTTTTGCCGGAGCAGCCGCAGCGCCGGGTTTGCCGTTCAGCTGGTTGATGAGCGACTGGATTTCGGCAGCCTGGGCGGTAATGGCGCTGTCACGTGAAGCCATTTGTTTGTCATAGTCGGCATTGGCTGCTTTCACCTGATGGTAGAGTTGCATGGTAGAGTCCAGTTGTTTCTGCATTTCGGCAACATCACTGTTGCTTATTGCGGTGTTTCCGCCACCGCAGGACTGGAGTGCGGCAGCACCTAAAATCAGCGTACAAATTACTGAAATCGAGAGTTTTGTAGTAGATATCTTCATATACTTACTTATTTTGTTTTGTCATTTTTAAATAATTATATACTTTTGCAATCTGAATTGCAAAAATACAACTTATTTTTTAAACTATACTATAAAATATTAACTTTGTTGACGCATCGGAACATAAGCTACGGATTTATAAAACATTGCACTGTTACAACGTTGTTGATAACATTTTTTTTCAGTCATGGAACGCTATATGCGCAACAAGTGCCTTTGGGAAATGTAAAATGCATTCGTCCTACTCAAGCCAAACAACAAGAACCGTATGGCAACGACAGCCTCTATTCTGCTGACCCGAGGCTATGGACGCTATCGCTGGGCGTCGGCTTGGGGCACGGAAAGGTTCGCGATATGGGGACAGCCCCTATCCTTTTCGGCGGCCCCGCTCTCTATCATACGCTCGGCATTGGTTACGAACGCATGCGCTGGCGTTACCAATCTGAAATCGCCACAGCATTAGGCTACTACGAGGATGCTCTGGCTCCCAAGTTGAACTTCACCACTTTCGACATCAGCAACCGCATTGTGTTTTACGCCATGCGACGCCTCAACGCACAGCTATTGACACAAGAGTGGCTCGGCGTCGGCATTCGTAATTATCTAGATGTCACGGTCAACACCAACTACGAGAATGCTGCTGCCGGCATCAGCGATTTTGTAGAGCTGGCGCTGCTTCTCAGGGGCGCACAGCAATTGGGGTCCAGTCGCTGGCTGCTTCAATTCCAGTTGGCGGTGTCGCCACTGGCTGCCATCCTCAGGCCGGGCTACTCCTATATCGACAACTACACAGCCGCGCAACCCGTGCTCAATGTTTTGTTCGACGACTATCAGTGGAACCTCAGTCCCATCCCGTCAGTTTCAACAGAGATAGGATTTCGTTTTACTTTACTCAACGGCAATGAAATGGAGTGGCTATACTGTTGGGACTACCACAGCAGCGGCAACAGCGGATTCTGGCGTTTCGACCATGCCATGCACACCCTGCAGTTCAATTTACTTTTCGCTCTGAAAGGAGGAAAAAGGTTATGAAAAGATTTTTAAATAAAGCACTTGCAGTCATTATATTAATCACATGTGGCGGTTGTGAGAAGCTGTTGATGCCCGCCGATGCAGAATCCTCGGCGACAGCCACATTCGATTACATGTGGCGTCAGGTCGACGAACGTTATGCCCTTTTCGATGTAAAAGCTGTCGATTGGCAGCAGATGTACGACAGTTTGCGGCCTCAGGTATACGACGGCATGCCGGGCGACAGCCTCTTCGCCGTATTGCGCAAGCTGCTCAACAGCCTCGACGATGGACATGTCAACCTTTGGGGCAACAACGACGTGGCTGGCAGCGAGACCATCTATCTGGAACGCTACGGCTTGAAGAATTTCGATGTCAACACCATAGCACTCACCTATTTGCGTCCCGACCACCACACGACAGGTGGCTTGGCCTACAACACCATCGCCGACGGACAGGTGCTCTACATCCGCTACGCCTCTTTCTCTAACAGGGTAAGCACCTCTCAATTAGCCAGCGTTTTAGAGCGTTATCCTGAAACGAAAGGTGTCGTCTTTGATATACGTCAAAACGGCGGTGGAGAAATCCAGAACGAGTGGAACTTGATGGCAATGTTGCCCTGCGACGGGCAGTTGCTCTACAGCACACAAATGAAACACGGACCCGAGCACGATGACTTTACGCCGCCAAGCAATGTCTATGCGCCCGAAAACACTTCGCATACACCATTTAACAAACGCTTTATCTTATTGACAGACAGAGGATGCTACAGTGCAGCCTCAAGTTTTGCTTTATGTCTTAAAAGCTATACCAACGTTGTCGTGATGGGCGACACCACGGCCGGTGGGCTCTCCATTCCCGCTGGTGGCGCGCTGCCCAACGGATGGTACTATCGTTTCGGCGTTAGCCGCACCATAGCACCCGACGGCATCAACTACGAGAACGGCGTTCCACCCGACCACGTAGTCTTTCTGGATCCTGCAGCCACAGCATCCTTGCGCGACAACATCATCGACAGTGCCTGCCATTGGATCCTGTCTAACCAATAATGAATTTTTTACGTACTAATCATATAACCATTTATACCTACAACATCCTGAAATACCTACCATGATCACCGACTTTCTGATTCGAGCCAGTTACCCCAATTACTATATGGTGAAGAAATACGCCGACGAAGGACGTGAAATCTTCAACCGTAACATCGAAGACAAAGACAATGTGCTGAAAGGCAACAAACCAGGCACTGTGATTTACAAACTGGAAGGCGAAGAACAGCGCCACGAATTCCCTCCTCGCTGGTACGACATGTACTACCTGATGCGTCAGCGTGACGACAAACAGCGCCACTATCTGGAACTGTTGCTCAAAGAACGTTTCGGCGACGCGCTCTGCGATGAACGCAAGGACCCCGCTTTCGTACCCCATCCCATTGCCGAACTGGAGGAGATTCGCGAAGCTTTTCGCGCCGAATGTCGCCAATATGTCGCCGAGCACCCTCTCTACGACAGTGAAGACCTGATAACTACCTTGGTGGAAGGTGAATTTACGGACGAACAGATCAGCTACAAAGGGCGCATGCTGCTCGACTTGACGCGCAACTGCTATCCCGTTCCGGACTTCTGCATACTCACTTCGAATGCTTTTCAGAAGCCCGAACGACTTGAAGAATTGCTCGAGATTGCCATAAAGAACCTGGAAACCATGACGCGCTACCATCTGGGCAGCGAGAAGAGTCCATTAGTGTTTGCCATCCGTTGCGCCATGCCACAGTACATTCCGGGCCTGATGCCGACCTTGCTCAATATCGGCGTAACACGCAAAGCCTACTGCGGCCTTCTGAAGCACCATGTGGAAGGTATGGCTAACCGCGTGTATCTCAGTACGCTGCACACCATATGCGAGATGCTTTCCATAGAGAAACATTATGACCGTAACGACATTGAACTGTCGCCCGCCGAACAGGTGAATCGCATCTCCACCATGGAGAAAGCCATCATCGAAGCCAGCATCGACGGCGAGCGTTTGCTCAACGACGCCCACTATCAGGCTCTCAAGCTTGTGCAATACGTACGCGATTTCTATATTGACAACCAAGATCTTATACTCACCTTCATGCAAGGCAAGCAGGCCTATCCTTCACTCATCCTGCAACGTATGGTGTGGACTATTGGCAACGAGCAATCCTATCCTGGCGTGCTCTACAGCCATCATAGCCGCACCGGTAAAGGACGTCAGATAGAAAGCTATCGCAATATCTTTGGCGAAGAGATCATGACTGGCGATGTCACCTCCATCGATATCTCCTACAACGACCGTAGCGAAATCAAAGACGAATATCCGGCCGTATTTCATTTCGACCCGCTGTTGGAATCGCTCGAACAGCGCCACAAATCGCCAGTAACCATAGAATTTGCCGTCGAGACACGTCCTCGTAAAGTGAGCCTTTTTGCTGTGCTTCAGCTCAACAAGTCGGAGATGACCGGACGCGCCGCCTTGATTTCGTCTATCGACCTTCTGGAACGCGGCATCATCGGTGCCCATGACGTCACAACACTCATCAAACCATACCATCTACGACAGATTGTCAGCAACTCTATCGACGACCGTTCCATGTCGCAGCTCGACTTTTTCGGCAAGGGGCTTAGCGTTCTGCCTCGCACCGCCATCACAGCGACACTCTGCTTCTCGGCACAACGCGCCCAGGAGCTGAAAAAAAACGGCACCGCCGTCTGTCTCTGCCAGGAACGCTTCGTGCCGGAAGACACCATCACCCTTGGCGAACTTGACGCCATTCTCAGCATGACGCCTGCAGCCATCCATGTCGTTACGGCATGCCGCGGCTATGGCATACCGGCGTTGATGAACCTGCAGAACTACGGCATCCGCATGGAAGGCAACAGCCTTATCAACGAACAGGGACTGACGATCCATGAACTTGACAAAATCACCATCAGCAGCAAACATCAGACCATCTACAAAGGTACGGCAGCTTTCAAGCCGGCACGGTTCACGAAATACGTCAACGGCGAGAACGTCAAACTGGAACCCAACGAGGTGGGCTTTTTCGAAGACATGAAATATGCCTATACCCGCTATCAGGAGATTGTCACCTCCGACAAAGCCTCCTTCATCACCGATGTCAACAAACTGGCTCGTCTGATACGCTGCGAGCTGCAAGACAAACCTTTGACGGCTAAAGGTGTAGTAAACAACTGGTATGAAGACAACTCCAACCTCTACGTCAAGCAGGTGCTTGAAAGCAAGATGGGCGACCATCTCGATCAGTCGCGCGTCTTCAACTACCTCAGCAACGACCGCAAAGTCGACTTCTTCCGTCGCGCCGTCGATGCTTGCATCAGCCAGGGACTCAGCGGTTTGAAAGCGGGCTCATTCATGCTGGGACGCTTTGTGGCCCGTCCCCTCCCTACCAGTGTATGGGACCGGCTGACAGATGGCAACGTCGCCTTTCTGCTCAATGAATATGTGCTTTACGAAAAATATCTCCATGTGCTGGAAGAGGTTGGCGAAATCAAGCTGGCCCGCGCCCATTCACGCATCGAGACCGAAGGCATTGACAATATGGTTATCCGCAATTTCGACCTCTATAACTTTGTCACCCTCATCGACGCCGCTCACGACTGGACGCATGTGGCTGACGAACTTGAACGGATAGAACATCAAGACAACACCCATCTTTTGGTAGAAAAGTTGAGTCATCCTATCGAAGAGATTTTCGACATGAGCAAGTCCTGGGTGGTGGCAGAGATTGACGAAAAACGCAAAATCAACAAATAGAGCCACCCTGTCTTTAAACATCAAAAAAAAGAAGCAGCCTGATTTCGCATATCAGGCTGCTTCTTTTTGATTCATGCAAAAACCTTTCATTAGAACTTGTTGAAATGGATGCGGGTTTGGTCCCATTTGTCCTTGGGCTGTTCGTTGCCAGCAGGGGTACCGACAGGAACGATGGCGTATGGTACGATGTTGCCCGGCAGCTTAAGGTATTGGCTGACAGGATCCATACGGTCATGGAAGGGATAGCAGGCAGTCCATACAGCCCCTAAGCCATAGGCTTCGACAGCAAGGAGGAAATTCTCGACGCAGGCTCCCATATCGTCGCGCCATATAGGATTGGGGGTAGTGACGGCAGGTGCGTCAGGGTTCTCGCGCGGAGGTCTCGTCACGGTGGTGTCGGCACAGAAGATGACGACGGCCGACGACATCTTGAATTTCTCCATGTTGAAATTGCCGGCAAACAGCGTGTCGTACTGACTCTTGTCGGTCATGACCACAAGATGCCAAGGCCTGACATCCATGCCTGAAGGGGCAGCAACGGCAGCACGCAACATCGATTCCATGACACTGTCGGCGATAGGCTCGTCGGTATAGGCACGCACGCTCTTGCGTTGCATGATGGTGGCGATGGTGGCATCAGCGGATTGGTTTGCATTGGTTTCGTTTTCCGTCTTTCCACAGCAGGAGACGATGGCTGCAGCCAACAGAAGGACGGCAACACCAAGGGTAAGAATCTTTTTCTTCATGGTATAAAAGTGTTTATAATGTTTATTTCTAACAGGATATCTTTACAGATAAAGGGGACAGCTATTATAGCTGGGCTGTTTTCTGATAGATGTATTGAAGCAGGTATTTGATCATGCGGTCGTGCGAAGCGTGCGAGTCGCCTTGCAACGGTGTGGTAGTGCGATCCGTACAGTCGAAACGAGACACCCCCGTGCTGTCAATCCAATTGCATCCATTCTTGAATGCATGGAGCGCAAAATGATGCCGCGTGGCATAGGAAGGACTCAACACATTACGGCTCAAGAAAAACGGAGAGGCATCAATACCCATCTGAGCCAGAAGGGTGGCAGCCAGGTCGCTTTGGTTCATCAAGGTCTCTACCCTATGAGGTCCCCTCACGGCACCGCCTATCCATACCATGGGGATATGCGCCACCAAGGGGTCGCCTGTCGACTGTCCCGAAGTAACGGGAATACCATGGTCTGGCACAATGATTACGAGCATGTTTTCCCATTGGGGTAGCGTACGAAGGCTGTCGACAAAGGCGCCGATACAGGAGTCGGCATAGGCGAAAGCATTCTTGCGGGAATCGTTAAGGCGCCGCATGGGAACATCCCAAGGCTCGTGGCTGCTAAGGGTGAGCACCACGTTGAACGACGGCGACGTGAAATCGAAAGAATGAGACACAAGGGTATAGGCATCCGGAGCGCCCCAGTTGCTCAAGCGACGGCTGTCGGCAAAATCCTCACTGCCTTTCACGGTTTCAAAACCCGTCTCGCTAAGGTAGCAACGCATATTCGTGAAGTCGATGTCGCCGCCATACACGAAACGCGTCTTGTAGCCTTCAGCCGCTAAGGTCGAAGCCAAAGAGGGAAGTTTGCGGCATTTGTCAGTCATTTTCATCAATGACGTGGTGGGCAGTCCCTGCCATCCGTTGAGTACCGACACCACGCCGCGGTCGGTACGGAAATTGTTGGCTTGGCAATGGGTAAAAAGGACTCCTTCCTGACTCATCGTCTGAATATTAGAACATACACTATCGTTCATCACCATTTCCCATCCACCACCTTCCCAGATGATAAGCATCACGTCGGGACGTTTGGTGTTGAGCAAGGTGTCGGTGATGGCACCGTCGTAGGCGAAGAGGGGTCCGATGACCGTTTCAATCTCTTGGCTTGATGCGAATACGAATTCGTGTTCCAAATCCTCAACTTTGAAGAGCGAGTGGAGCATATTGAACAACGGGTTGAGCGCAGCGTGGTTGCAGAAAGCATGTTTGGAGAAATAGGCATAGGATGGATTGGCTGTAGACTGGCTGACGCTGCCTCGCATGCCCAGAAACACCAAGCCCGCTATCGGCACGAAAAGCAAAGATAGCCAACGGTTGCCTATCGGCTCCAATTCCTGTGGCGTGGCATGACGCAAACGGCGATAGTAGTGCCAGCAAATCAAAGCGATGACCAACACGCCCAGCACAATGCTCCACCAGCTGACGCTGGCCAGCATATCCTTCGGTTTGGCGGCATACATCAGGTCGTTGGCATCGATTTTGGCGCCCCAGAAAGCGTAGAGCACCACGTCGGCCACAAAAATCACAGCCATCAAAACGGCGGCAATTCCAAAATAGGGACACAGCACCCGTCGCAGATTCATCCTTTTCACAAAACAACTCACCACCAATACGATAACAGGTACGATAAGCAGATAGCTGGCGGCCACCGAATCCAGTCGAAGCCCGTGCCACAGCACAACCAGACAGCTGCCGAACGTGGCACCGTCGGCATGCCCTAAATTGACGAGCATGAAGACTACCTTCTGTGTCATGAAGATCAGCAATAATGTGACAAATAAACGTAGCAGGAAGAGGAGTCTTTGTTTCATTTATAAATCGATATAATTACTTTTTTTGTTAATTTTGAAGCGAATACCATAATGCCACTCGATGAAATCGATATGGGCGGAATGAGCCTTGAGGGAAACACCGACAAAATGACGAAGCGGACGGCTGACGTCGCTAAGCTCATAGAACATGCCGACACGCTCATAGTAAGGTGTGCGGGCCTGTTGCGACTTCAGCAGATAGGCCGCAAGTCCCACATGCAGGGTCATGCGATGGTAGGTCGCCTCATAGTTGCCGCACAGACCCACATAGAATGGCAGCGGGTAATCGTCATGTTCCAGATTTTGTATGCCATTGTGGGTGGTGTTATAGGTAATATCGATATTGGCGCCAACGGCACGCACCGCGTTAAAATGGTATTGCCAACCCAAGCGAGCCGTATAGGCATAGTGGAAACGGTCAATCATCTTCACCGTGCGGGGTCGCACGAGGCCGGACGCATAGCTGGCCATCAAGTCGTGACGGGGGAAAGCATCGTCGGCATAGGATTCCGGCAGAAAGGCATAATATGATGAATCGAGTGACTGTATCTGGCTGTTTTGCCTCAGAATGTATGACGGCATCTCCTTTCGCGGCAACTGGTAGCCTATTTGCAACTGCATATAATTGAGGCCTTTATTGGGCTTTTTCAAATAGCCGTTCGAGGAATGGGCAAACAAGGCTGCAAACCAAAGCGCCGAACGGTCTCGAAACGTCAATCGGTAATTCAACCCTAACTGAATCATACAGTTGACATAAGAGCCGATGAAAACATTGGCCTCGTCGTGCGAACGGCTGTAGGGATTGGTGTAGGCAGCAAGGCCAAAATCGTATTCGAAGAAAAGGCTGTGGCGGTCATGGTGGAACAACTGTTCTTGGAAATAGACCGACTGGCTGAAACGGTGACCGGCAATGGCATTAGGGAAATAAGTGAAGTTGGTGCGAAGTCCCATATTGTAGGGTTGCCGGAGTAGCACGCTGATGGTGTCATTTTTTTCGAGATACCACAACTGTGGAAACTGCAACGCCGCATCGACACCAACGCCCACATCAGCAATGTAGCTCCACTCCTCAGAATTGGGAACGGTGTAGCTTCCTATGGTTGAAACCACTACGTCGGGCTGCGCCGACAGAGAAGTGACGCCGAGTGCCCAGCATAGCAGTGCTGCGAGCATGCGCCAATGCAACCTGTGGCTTTTCATCTCAAACCTCCTCATGCGACACCATCCTCAGATAATCATCTTCACTGATGACAGGGACACCTAATTTTTCGGCTTTCTTGAGTTTTTCCGGTCCCATTTTCTCGCCAGCCAGCACGTAGTCGGTCTTGCCGCTTATGGAACTGCTGACCTTACCGCCATGCTGCTCGATATGGGCCTTGATTTCGTCGCGCGAGAAACGGCTGAAAACGCCACTGACGACAAATGTCTTGCCGTCCAACACATTGTTGATGTGAAGGTCAGCAACGGTGAAATGCAGCCCCGCCTGTTGCAGCCGTTCCACCAGGCGCTGGTGGCGCGGGTCATGGAAATAATCGTAGATGAAACCTGCCGTCTTTTCGCCCACATCCTCCACCGATGCCAGCTCTTCGACAGAGGCAGACATCAGCGCATCGATATTTTTGAAATAACGCGCCAATTTCTTGGCACCAACCTCGCCGACATAGCGTATTCCCAGCGCAAAAAGCACGCGCTCGAAGGGAACCTTGCGCGAGCCTTCGATGGCCATAAGGATGTTGTCGGCTCCTTTGTCTTGTATGCTTGCACGTCGCAGTCCGTCGCTGTCGTAGCTTTCAAGACCAACAAGCTGTTCGCGTGTAAGGTCGTAGAGGTCGGCCACATCACGCACCAGGCCTTTCTGATAGAGCATCTCGAGACGTTCGGAGCCCAAACTGTCGATATTCATGGCTTTGCGCGACACAAAATGTTCCAGTCGGCCAACAATCTGAGGAGGACAGTCGTCGCTGTTGGGACAGTAAAAACCCGCTTCACCCTCGGCGCGCACCAGTCGGGCACCGCATTCGGGACAATGGGTGATATACTGAATCCGAGGGGCTCCAGGCTGACGTTTCTGCATGTCGACGCCAACCACTTTGGGGATGATCTCGCCGCCCTTCTCAACCAGGAGCGAGTCGCCTTCATGGATGTCCATCTTCTCAATGAAGTCGGCGTTGACCAGCGTGGCTCTCTTGACGGTAGTGCCGCCAAGCCACACCGGCTGCATATTGGCCACAGGTGTGATGATGCCAGTACGGCCCACCTGATAGGAGACGCTAAGCAGCGGCGTAGATACCTGCTGAGCCTTGAATTTGAATGCGATAGCCCATCGGGGCGACTTGGCGGTGAGTCCCAGTGTATCCCATAGCTCGACCTGGTTCACCTTGATGACGATACCATCAATGGCAAAGGGCAGATTCCATCTTTCATTGTCCCAATAGTCGATAAAAGCCTTGATTTCATCGATATCCTTGCACTCCTTGATATAGGGTTGCACCTTGAAGCCCATCTGTCGCGCGGCCTCAAGGCGGCCAGAATGGCTGGAAAGCTGTGCTGTCATAATGTCGCCCACAGAGCGGTCGCCTTCGGGTTCCCAATGGTTAGGCAGCATCATGAAATACATGCAGAACATCAGTTTGCGTTTGGCACATTCTGCCGAGTCCTGTAGTTTAAGGCTGCCGCTGGCGGCGTTGCGAGGATTGGCGAAAGGCTCGTCGCCATCGGCTTCGCGTTGGCGGTTGAAGGCCTCGAAAGCATCGAAAGGGTATACCACCTCGCCGCGTGCCTCAAAGTCATCGGGATAGCAGCCTCGCAGCCGCAGCGGGATGGTACCTATGGTGCGGGCATTGGAGGTGATGTCGTCACCCACGGTGCCGTTGCCACGAGTCACCGCCTGCACCAGTTGTCCGTGACGGTAGGTGAGCCCTATGGCCACGCCGTCGTATTTTAGTTCGCAGGTATAGCTGAAGGCGGAATTGCCCAAAAGCTTGCGTGTGCGCGACTCGAAATCCACTATTTCCTCTATCGAGTAAGTGTTACCAAGCGAGAGCATCGGAAAGCGGTGGGTGACTTGGCGGAACGACTTGTTGACTTCGCCGCCGACCCTGCGTGTCGGAGAATTGGGCGACGCCAGGTCCGGGTACTGTCGCTCGAGGTCGCTGAGTTCGCGAAGCAAGCGGTCGAATTCAAAGTCACTGACCTCCGACCGGTCATTCATATAGTATTCGTAATTGTAGTGGTCAAGCAGTTGGGTGAGCTCGGCAATGCGTTTGCGGGCGGGTTCTATGTCGACAGAGCTGAAAAGGTCCATTTTTTTCGGTAGCAATAATGATATGTGAGGTTATAATATTTTGATGGTTCCTGCAAAGTTGAACGACACGGGTCCGGTGAGCTGGACGTTTGTGAAGACATCACCGTCGTCGTTGTAAGTGACTTTGAAGTCGCCACCTCGGGTTTTTATGTCGCCGATACCCGTCACCAGCGCACAGGCTGTGACGCCGGTTCCGCAGGCCCAGGTCTCGTCCTCTACGCCACGTTCGTAAGTGCGAATCGAGAGACGTCCATCGGCAAGCTCTTCCACGAAATCGACATTGGTGCCCTCGGGAAACTGTTCGGCATTGTTGCGCAACCGACGCCCCTCGCCTACCACGTCGAAATGGTCAAGGTCGTGAACACGCTGCACATAATGCGGCGAACCGGTATCGAGAAAGCAGCCGTCGAGGCATTGCCTTACCGACGACTTCTCCACATCGCGCATTCCCAGCTCTACGACAAGCTTGCCACACTGCTGGTCTGCGCTGATGATTTCAGCATGGTGAGAGCCGTCGTAGGCAAGAAAGTCCAAAGCATGACGTCCTGTCTGTCCGTCAATATGTCCCAAGCCGAGACTATAGGCAAAAGCAGCGATACAACGGCCTCCGTTGCCACACATCGACCCCAAGCGGCCGTCGCTGTTATAATATTTCATCTCAAAATCATAAGGCGACGGGGCATTGCCGAGGGTCATAAGACCATCGGCGCCCACCCCGAAACGGCGGTGGCAGAGATGGGCTATTGTCGCGGTGCTGAGTTTGGGGTCGTGCTGGCGAATGTCGAGCACCACAAAGTCGTTGCCGGCGCCGTCATATTTATAGAAATCGAGTTGCATCATAGGACATGTGTTTATTTGTTGATCTTCAACGAAATCATTCGTAGTCATAGACTTCATACTGCTCAGGCTTGTAGTCGGTATCGATGAGGCGCTTGCGGCACAGCAGAACCAGCACCGAGCAGAAAACAATAGAGGAGAAAATAATGGAATAGACCATGCATTCGATACGTTCGGCATGGGGTATGATGATGGTGCCGGCGGCGCGGTTGATCTCGACGGGCATCGATGCCAACACGGCCGACACTAACCCTTTGGGTATCATAATTGAAACGATAAGCCGGTCGGTGCGCGTGTTGTGGCGTCCCACCAAAAACACCAGCAGAAAGCGTCCCACGAAGAGCGCTCCAGCGACGACGGCGCCCCACAGCAGGGCCTCGGGGTCTGTAAAGGGGATGCTGATGCCTATATAGACGAAGAAGAAGGTTTTAAGGATAAACACCATCTCCTTAAAGAAGGACTTCTCGTTGTCGGTCAGCGATTGCATGCGAGGCAGCGGCCGGCGTACAATCCTGCGAATGAGGGAGTGCTCCAAGTAGAGCGCGTTGCCCAAAACGATGCCGAACGCCAAGGCTGCTATGGCGCCACTAAAGCCTAACGCTTCGGTGACTCCGTAGATGACAAAAACAAAGGCTGGCGTAAGGAACATGGAGTTCTGCAGTTGGCGCACACGCCGCAACAATGCCGACCATACCAAACCGCCAAAACAGCCGATGATGACCGCTATAATAAACGATGCCAACACGTTGCCTACTATTTGGACCACGTTGACCGTACCCATCTTGAAGCCTTCCATCAAGGCCAAAGCCACCACGATGCACAAAACGCCGGAAATGGCAGATTCGAGTGTCAGCACCACCTGTGTCTGGCTGCTGATTTTCATCTGTTTGATGATGGGTATAACGATAGAAGATCCCGTTCCGGCAACCATGCTGCCCAACAGCAAAGAGGGCATCCACTCCAACCCCACCATATAGTGGACAACGGTCATCGCCACCACCATGGAGAGGCAAAAGGAATAGAAAGTCACCTGCACGATGCCAACCCAATAGCGTTTCAGGTTGCTGATGCTCATGTCGATACCGCTGTCAATAAGGATGAACACCAGCGTGATGGAGGCAAAAAGGGAACCAACGCCACCCAGCATGTCGGGCATGACCCACCCCAGGACGGGACCCAGCAAAATGCCTATCAGAACAAGGAAAAGAACATCAGGTACACGGCTTCTGTGGAAAAAAGCGGCGAACAAGTGTGCACAGAATATAAGTGCTCCCAAAAAGATGAACGTCGTACCCAATGATTGTAATGTTATTTATTGTTTATCTTTAATTCTCTATATCTAAAGCGGTCAACGATACATCGTTGCGAGTTATCAAAAGTCGATATCGGGGAAGAGCTTCCTCAACGAATGCATCGCCGGATTCCTTTGTGCCATCTCCTCAAATTTCTCACGGGGCATATATGCTACCGCCTCACGCTGCTCCACATCGACGGCGACCCTGAACTGCAATGCCTCATTGCCCGTCTTTTCGCGGAGGAAGGCGTAGATACGGTCTTGAACATCACGGAAATAGCGGTCAAAGATAATATTAGGAACCTTGATGAAAAACAGGTTGTTGTTTTTCAGTTCCACGCGTTTGTCGGCTATGAGGTCGTGAAATTTTTGGTCGTCGGCATTCTGCTCGGCCAACTGCTTCCAGTACTGCTCTAAACTCTGCTGTGTAAGCTGCTCTACCTCACGACTTTCAAGTGATTTTATCGGTTTGATTTCGTGCGGTGCAGAGATGGAAATAGAAGAGAGCAGATGGTGAGGTATACCGCCTGCAGCGCGTTGTGTTACTGTAGGCGCTGGCGGCTTTTGTTGAGGGGCGGTGGGAGCAACGGGTTGCGTTGTTCCGGCAGAGGGAGAGGTATGGGTGGCTTCAGTCACCGTTGTCGCCGCAGACGGCTCCGCCACCGGCACCTGTTGTGGTGCCGCCGCAGGAGGGGTTATATGTTCCGCTTGTGGCGATCTTGCTATCTATCCCGCACTCTGGGCCTGCTGAGATGTGATGACGGTGGAGAGCTTCATCAGTGCCACTTCAATGAAGAGCCGTTTGTTGTTGGCATCGCGAAGACGGTATTCGGCATCGGAGCTTATCTCGAGTAAACGCATGATGAGCGGAAGACCACATTCGGCGGCCTGATGACCCATTTTCTGGCGCGATTTCTCGCTACATTCCAACAACTTGTGTGTGGCGGGGTCAATGCTTACCATCAGGTTGCGCAGATGCTCGGACAGACCGGTGATGAAATGCTGGCTATCGAAGCCTTTGTCGATGATTTCCTGATAGAGAAGCAATGTCTGGGAGAGGTTACCCTGACGGAAATAGTCGACGAGACGGAAATAGTAGTCACTGTCGAGCATATTCAGATTCTCAAGGCATCCTTTTTCTGTGAGGTTGCCTCCCGTGAAGCTCACCAGCTGGTCGAAGATGGAGAGGGCGTCGCGCAGACCTCCTTCGGCTTTTTGGGCGATGATGTGGAGGGCTTCCTGTTCGTAGGCCACCTGTTCTTCGCCGGCCACATAGGCCAGATGCTTGACGATGTCCTCCGACTGAATACGCTTGAAGTCAAATATCTGACAGCGCGACAGGATGGTAGGAATGATTTTGTGTTTTTCGGTGGTGGCCAGGATGAATTTGGCATAAGCCGGCGGTTCCTCGAGGGTTTTGAGAAACGCGTTGAATGCTGCCAACGAGAGCATGTGGACCTCGTCGATGATGTAAACCTTGTAACGACCTGTCTGGGGTGGAATGTACACTTGCTTGACCAGTTCGCGGATGTCGTCGACGGAGTTGTTGGAGGCGGCGTCGAGCTCGAAGATGTTCATCGAGGCGGCATTGTTGAAGGAGCGGCAAGACTCGCATTCGTTGCAGGCCTCCATGTCGGCAGTGGGATTGGTGCAGTTGATGGTTTTGGCCAAGATACGTGCACAGGTGGTCTTGCCAACGCCACGAGGGCCGCAGAACAGGAAAGCCTGGGCCAGCTGTCCGCTACGGATAGCATTTTTGAGCGTTGTGGTGATATGCGACTGTCCTACAACACTCTTGAAAGTGACGGGACGGTATTTGCGTGCAGAAACAATATAATTGTCCATGAAGGGATGATAGTTATAAGATGATGATTCTTGTCTATATTTTTCGGGTGCAAATTTACGAAAAAATCCAATACCAGCACAAAGAGATGTGATATACGCTGTAATACAACGCTTTCAGGGTGTGCATGCCGTTATTGCTGACATCAGAAACAGGGTTGTTTTGGCAACAATCGTTGTTGATTAGCGCAGACCCATCGATTGGTAGATGAGATGCTGTATGTCGGTGCGGATGTTCATTGACGACAATTTGTTGGGCGACGACGAGGGGTATACGCGGTTGGAGAGGAAGAGGAAGATGAGGTCGTATTGGGGGTCCACCCACACCATGATGCCGGTGAAACCGGTATGTCCGAAGGATTTCTGCGATGCCAGGGGCGACACGTGGCTGCTTTTGCCGCTGATCAGCGGTTTGTCGAAACCCAGGGCTCTGCGGTTGCCTTTGTCGGCATAGTGACGAGAATTGAAGGTGTTGAATGTCGCGGATGAGATGTACTGTTTTCCGTTGAAAGAGCCCTCGTTGAGCATCATCTGGTAGATGCGGAACAGGTCGTTGCCGGTCGAGAAAAGGCCCGCATGACCCGACACCCCGCCCATGGCAGCCGCGTTGGGGTCGTGGACGTAGCCGTGGATGAGCTGTCCACGGAAATCTGTCGACTGCTCGGTGGGAGCGATACGGTTGAGCGCAATGCCATGCTGGAGAGGCTGGAAGGTGGTGTTCTTCATGCCTAACGGACCATAGAAATGCTGTTGCATGAAGATGTCGAGCGACTGGCCGCTCACGTGTTCCACCATGTCGGCCAAGAGGATGAATCCCAGGTCGCTGTAGAGGTATTTATGTTGTTTCTGCAGGTCGCTTTTGGCAATCTGGTGCAGCACCTGCTCCCGGAATCGGGGGTTGATGTAGACGTTGTCGCCCACAGCGATATAGCCATCGGGTGGCGTGGTGCCACGGTAGATGCTGCCGTCAGTTGTCGCCGCCTTCCAATAGGAGTCGAAGGCTTTCAGGCGAGCGTAGTGGCTTAACGCCTGACGCACGGTGATGTGGCTTTTGTTGGTGTGTTTCAGGTAGGGCAGATAGCGCGAGAGCTTGTCGTCCAGTTGGATTTTGCCCTGGTCCACTAGCATCATCACGGCGAGGTTGGTCGCCGTGACCTTGGTGAGCGAGGCCAGGTCGTAGACTGTGTTGGTGTCCATCGGAGCCGACGCGGGATTGTAGGTCTGGCGTCCATAGCAGCTGTTGTACACGATCTTGCCACCCTTAGCCACGAGAATCTGGCAGCCGGGGTAAGCCTTGGCGGCGATACCGGCGCGGGCTATGGAGTCAATCTTCACAAAGCAACGCACATCCATGCCGGCCTGACGGACGCGGTCGTACTGTGACTGCTGCGGACGCGCTTTGGGTTTCAGCGAAGTGCCCTCCTTGTATCCGCCCGAAGTCACCGGCAGTTTTCCTTCGAAGGGTGATTCTCCATAGAGTGCTTTAGGCACAGCAGCGGTGACGGCTTTGCAGTTCTGGTATGCCATCACTATCGCCGTGGGTCCTTTGTAGGGATTCATGATGGTGCGGTCGAAGGCATAGGTAATCGTCTGACTCAAGGTTTGGGGCTTCTCGGTTTGGGGATTGGGGAACGACTGCAGGATATACGGGGAGCCGTAGATGACCAAGATGCTGTTGACGCTGTCGATGGCAGCAATGCGGTTGACCAGACGAACGGTTTCGTTTGAGACGCCATAGTTGTTAGCAGCGCCGACATGACCATAGAGATGGATAACGACGTTCTTGCTGCGAGCGATGCGGTTGATCAACGTCGAGTCGAGGGTTGTGATAGCCGTGTCGCAGTCGCCGACGGCCACGTTGACAACCATGTCGGAGCGTTTGAGGGGTAGCGCATAGTCGTTGTATACCAACGTCAAGGCTTTCTGGGCCATCTGTGAAGCTATGCGTTCGCTGCGTTCGCGGTCGGCGGCGTTGGGGACAGCGAGACGGTCGGTTTTCAAATCGTCAAGGCCCAAGAGGTATTTCTCGCGGAGGATGCGACGGCAACGGTCGTCGACCATGCGGGCAAAGGCGGTGTCGCGTTCGGCTTCGGCCACAACGGCGTTGATGGTCTTTTTCACATCGATAGGGAGCAGGATCACGTCGCTGCCGGCGCGGATGGCGCGGATGGCACCTTCTCCGTCTTTGTAGTGTTTGGAGACAGCCTTCATATCGATGCCATCGGTAAATACCAAGCCGTCGAAGCGCATTTGGTTGCGCAGCAACGGCATCACAATGAGTTCGGACAAGGACGAAGGCATATGGGGTCGGTCGTCGAAGGCGTTGACCTGCAGATGAGCCACCATCATGCCACGAATGCCGTTGTTGATCAGATGACGGAAGGGGAAAAGGTCCACACTGTCGATGTAGGCCGCCGAATGCTTGATGTTGGGCAGGTCAAGATGGCTGTCAACATCGGTGTCGCCATGGCCAGGGAAGTGCTTGCCGACAGCGATGACGCCCATGCGTTGCATGCCGCGGGCATACATGGCCGATTTGCGCGCCACGCGTTTTTTGTTCTCACCGAACGAGCGGCTGCCGATGACAGGATTGTCGGGGTTATTGTTGATATCGCAAACGGGGGCGAAATTAACATGGATACCCATCTTGCGGCATTGCCGGCCGACCTCCTCGCCAAATTGGGCTATCAGTGTATCGTTGTTGGCCGACAAGGCACCCATAAGCATCTGACGGGGAAAAGAATAGCAGTCTGTAAGGCGCATGCCAAGGCCCCATTCAGCATCGATGGTCACCATCAAGGGGATGTCAGACTGATGCTGATAGTGCTTGGTCAGCGAGAGCTGGTTGGCGGCAGTGCCTTTGAAAAAACAGACCCCGCCAACATTATAGGATGTAAAGTTCTTCTCGAATTCGCGGCGTTGTTTTTTATTCATAGAAGTCGGCACACGGACAAACATCAGCTGACCCACTTTCTCCTCAAGCGAGAGGTGTTTCATTTTTTTCGACGCCCAGGCGTTGGCGGCGGCATAGCCGGTGGTGTCTATGGTGATGGTCTTACCCTTGTCAGAAGTCGTTTTTTTCGATGACGACTGGGTTTGAGCGGTTTTTCTACTTTTTGTGTTTTTGGCGTTTTTGTTGCTTTGTGCGGCGGCATCTCCCGACAGCAAAACAACCAAAACAAGGGTGACAATACATTTCAAAGATGTGATTTTCATATATTTGTGTGCTTATTACTATACAAAACATCTTGTCGACATACAGACCATGAAGGCATAAACGTCGCAAGAAAACTTTACTTATTTCGTTTCTATTAACGTGGTTTTCGGTCTTTTATTGCTTTGCGGCGACATTTTTTGAGACAGAAAGAACGGTGTCTGTCCCGTCTCCCTCAAGGGTAGCTGTGATAACAAAAAAAGAGCGTCGGGAAATGCCGACGCTCTGAATCTTTGTTTGTTTGAAGCAATTTACTTCACATTCTCTTTCACTTCGTTCATGAAAGTCTTGGCGGGCTTGAAAGCGGGGATGTTGTGAGCAGGAACGATGACGGAGGTGTTCTTGCTGATGTTACGTCCGGTCTTTTCGGCACGACGTTTGATGATGAAGCTGCCAAAACCTCTCAGGTAGACATTTTCGCCACCAATCATGGCATCCTTAACGGTGGTCATGAACTCTTCAACAACGGCTAATACAGCCACTTTTTCAATACCGGTCTTCTCGGAAATGGAAGCTACGATTTCTGCTTTAGTCATTTTTTCAAAATTTTTTATTGGATTTATATTTCTAAAATTTTCACGTAATGTGTTTGCAAAAATACACAATAAAAATGAAATAGCATTGATTTTGTGAAAAAAAAATTTTTTTTATTCTTGCGGCCAACGAAAACATATAATCAATATGCTTAATATCAACAAAATACACTTACTTATAATTTATGACTTTCTGATTGATAGTACTTTCTTTTTATTTAAAATAGGTATTTGTTTTTGCTAAAGTGTTGATAATTTGAATGTGATTAGGATGTATGTTTTGATGCATGTTTTTGATAGAAAACCACATTATTAATATTATAGTATATACTATTATATATCACTATTAACACAGGGAGGAATGACATTATTAATGGGGAGGTGTTGCGGGTGCAGGAAGGAATTGACGGTATTTGCCGGCTGGTTTTTGGTGGTGGCAAAAAAGACGGCACTCGCTGAGGTTGCTTCATTTTTTTTTGAAGTCGTTATAGAAATGATGAAAAAACAAGGTGAAAAGATGATTAACTTGAGAACGCGTTTCTCCGAAACGCTAATCAATTGTCATTCAATAGTCCCACACCACATGAAGGGTTATTGAGAGTAAGACTCTCCGAGCCTTTATCTTTTACCTGATTTTTTAACCGTTACTTAATTGATTTTTTTTTGTAAATTTGCAAGATATTAAAAACAACAGAAATGAACATTACTACCTCAAAATCAGACACTCTATTTCGTGTCATCGCTGTAGATTTAATTATTCTCACTACCATTTGCCTCGTTCCGGCATTATCTCATCTGCTGGCTGTGCCTTTCTATAAGCTTAACCCTATGCTTCTGTGCCTGCTGGCGGCTATGGTGCTGGTTCGCGACCGTCGCAACGCTCTTTTGATGGCATTGCTTATGCCTGTGGCTTCCACGCTTACAACCGGTTTCCCGACAGCGGCCAACTTGGCATGCATGATTCCCGAACTGTTGGTGGTGGCAACGCTTGTTCCCATGTGCATGAAGAAGATGCCCGCCATGGTCTCCGTAGTGATTGCAGCTATGAGCGGCAAAGTGGTGTTCTATACCCTTCGTGCTGTCCTTTTTGCTCCAGCCACTTTGGTGGGCACCAACATCTTGCTTCAGATTGGTGTGGTCGTGGCTGCCGCGATGGCTTTTGGTCTTGTTATACGTCGCCGATAAAAAAGGCGGAGAAATATATTGATGCTGTTGCTTAGGTTATCAGGGTCATCCCAAGCGATAGCGGTAAAGTCATAAACGGCCCTATCCTAATAATATTCAAATTTTATCATGGTTGACATTGATTTTTGTTTGAGCAGCTACATCGCTTTCCGCTACATCTGGAAAGACGGTGTCGACTTCGCTGAAGGGTTTCAGCACACCAACATCTTGCCCGTCGAGAACAAAAACAAAATTCCCGTCCGCACGTCCGAGGACCTGGACCGCGAGATCCAGAAACAGTTTGATGCGCTCTACGCGAAATACGACAACATCGGAATCCTGTTGTCGGGAGGCATGGACAGCGCCAATTTGGCAGCGTATCTGAAACCGGGCAGCCATGCCTACACCTTCACCGACGCTTCGGGCGTTTTCGACGCCGACGTGAAACGTGCCATGACCTATTGTAAGAAATTCAATCTGAATCATCATCTGATAGAGATCACGATGGACGACTATGTGGAGTACACTCCCATCGTGATGCGCCGCAAGTTTGCCCCCGTCCATTCCATAGAACCGCAAATCTACAAAGCTGCCTTGATGGCAAAACAAGATGGAGTGCAGCTCATGATTGTCGGCGAAAGCTCCGACCTCATCTTCGGCGGCATGGACAAGCTGATAACGCCAGAGTGGACTTTCGACGCTTTCGTGAAGCGCTACACTTTTCTGGATCCCAAGCTGGTCCTCTCCCACCCTGTCGACCAATCGGAACTCTTTGAACGTTACCGTATGCAGAACGACGGCATCGATGTGTTCCGCTTCATGGACGAGGTCTTCGCCATAGAAAGCAGCGGTTCCTACCTCAACGCCTTCGGCACGGCGTGGATGCCCTACTACGACCCGTATGCCCGCTTGGTGATGGCCGACCCGCTCGACATCAACAGGGTACGCAACGGCGAACCCAAATATCTGGTTCGCGGACTCTATGCCATCAAATATCCTGAACTTGAGATTCCGTTCAAAATACCCATGCCGCGCCCTGTCGACGCTGTTTTCGCCAATTGGGAGGGACCGAAGCGCCCAGAGTTCCGCCACGACATTCCTATCGACAAGCTGACCGGCAACCAGAAATGGCAGCTGTGGTGCGCCGAGCTTTTCCTCAATTCCATTCACGTATAAAAAGTTTTCTATCAAATGATTATAGGCTATACCACTGGCGTCTTCGACCTTTTCCATATCGGCCATCTCAACCTGCTGCGCAAGGCCAAGTCGCAATGCGACCACCTGATTGTGGGTGTTTCGACCGACGACTTGGTCCTCTACAAGCACAAACGCGCCGTCATTCCTTTCGAAGAGCGCATCGAGATCGTACGGCAGATAAAATATGTCGACGAAGCCGTACCGCAATATAATATGAATAAGATGGAAGCCTGGCAGAAATACCACTTCAACCGGATGTTTGTCGGCGACGACTGGAAAGGCACCGACAAATGGAACAAGATTGAAGAAGAGATGCGCTCTGTTGGCGTCGAACTCATTTATTTCCCCTACACCAAAGGCACTTCCAGCACCCTCATCAACCAGGTGCTCATCAAACTTCGCGACAACGAGATGTCATTATGAACAATTTCTCATACAAACTGCATCTGTTGCTGACCTACAAGGATGCCTTGCGCACGCGCATACCCTTCCTGTTCGACAGGATGATGAAAAAATACCATCGCAGCGCCTCAACGGCAGCCATGTCCCTGAGGAGGAAACCCACCATAGAGGTGGCTTTCCTCCTCACCATTCCCGGGATGTGGAAGCTGGACTACCTGTTTCGCGCCATGGCCGAAAGCCCTCGCTATCACCCCTATATCGTGATTTTCCCCTATTCGCGCTTCAAGGGATTCAGCGACAAAGAGTTGTGGAAGACCATAGAACGCACCGAGGCATTCGTCAAACAGCGTGGTTTTGAATACCTAATCCCTTACAACAAAGAGACGGGAAAATGGGACGACATCAGCAAAACACTGCATCCCGACATCGTTTTTTTCACCACCCCCTATCGCGACATTCTTCCGCAGTTCTACTGCTACAACTTCAAGAAAACGCTTACCTGCTATGTCCCTTACGCGTTCCAAGCCATGAATCTCTACGACCTGGACTATAACCAGATTGCCATCAACCTTTATGGGCTGAACTTCGCCGAAACGGACATGCACCTTGACTTTGCCAGACGCTATAGCCGCAGCAAGGGTAAGAACTTTGTGGTGAGCGGATACCCCGGCACCGAGGTCTATCTGCGCGACGACTATACCTCGCCGGATGTATGGCGTCCCCAATCCGAGCCCAAGAAACGCATCATCTGGGCTCCCCATCACACGATCGAGACCAATGTCGCCTTCCAGGCCTCGACATTCCTCACTTTCTGTGACGACATGCTCGACATCGCACGCCGATACCGCGACAAGGTACAGATAGCCTTCAAGCCTCACCAGCTGCTGAAATTCAAGCTGATGCAGCTTTGGGGCGAGGAACGCACCAACAGCTATTACCATCAATGGGAAGAGATGGACAACTGCCAGCTGGAAGAGTCGGGTTACATAGACCTCTTCATCCATTCCGACGCCATGATCCACGACAGCGGCAGCTTCACCGCCGAATACCTATTCCTCAACAAGCCGGTCATGTATCTGGCCCTGAACGCCGAACCCGAGAAACAATTCAACGAATTCGGCAAGCTGGCTTACCACAACCACTATCACGGCGCTTCGCGCCAAGACATAGAGGCATTTATCAACGATGTCGTTGTGGGCGGCCAAGACACCATGAAGGCCCAGCGCGAACAGTTCCACAGCCGCTATCTCTGTCCTCCCGACGGAACTCTCCCCTCGCAAAACATCATCAACATCATCGAAAACGCAATCGAGAAAGGACTTGAATGAGCATGTACGACTACCTTATCGTCGGTGCCGGACTCTATGGCGCCGTCTTTGCCCGTCAGGCTGCCGACCGAGGCAAGAAATGCCTGGTCGTTGAACGCCGCAACCATATTGCCGGCAACTGCTACACCGACACCGTCAACGGCATCAACGTGCACCGCTATGGCGCCCATATCTTCCACACCAAAAACGAAGAAGTGTGGCAATACATGCAGCGCTTCTGCCGTTTCAACCACTACGTGAACAGCCCTATAGCCAACTACAAAGGAGAGCTCTACAACCTGCCGTTCAACATGAACACTTTCTGCAAGTTGTGGCCCGATGTGCATACCCCCGACGAGGCCGCTGCACGCATCCGTGCACAACAGAAGCACACCGACAACCCGCAGAATTTGTATGAACAAGGAATGATGCTGGCGGGGAGCGACATCTTCAACAAGCTCATCAAAGGCTACTCCGAGAAACAATGGGGACGCCCGGCACAGCAGATTCCGGCTTTCGTCCTTCGTCGCGTTCCATTGCGTTTCACATTCAACAACAACTATTTCGACGACCCCTTCCAAGGCATCCCCATGGGCGGTTACACACCATTGGTGGAGCGACTGCTCGACGGCGTTGAGGTCCGTCTGAATGTCGACTTCCTGAAAGAGAGAGACACCCTCGCTGCCCTGGCCCGCCGCATCGTCTATACCGGTCCGCTCGACGCTTTTTTCGACTACCGCCTGGGCCATCTGGAATTCCGTTCGCTGCGTTTCGACCACCAGCTGCTGGAAGATGTCGCCAACTTTCAAGGTAACGCCGTCTTCAACTACACCGATGCCGAGACGCCCTACACCCGCATCATAGAACACAAGCACTTCGAATTCGGTACCCAGCCCGACACCGTAGTCACCTATGAATACCCGCAGGATTGGACCCCCGACCGGGAGCCTTACTATCCCGTCAACGACGACCGAAACAACAGCCTTGCAGAGCAATACAAGACCTTGGCCGCCCAGGAGCATAATGTTTGGTTCGGCGGACGGCTGGCGGAATACCGGTACTACGACATGGATCAGGTTGTGGCACAAGTTCTTGCCCACCCCTGGCTTATGGAATAGGACGAAGATTAGAGCAGTACGATTTTCTTAACCACATCGGAGCCCAAGCGCTGGTTGATGGCGTCTTTCAGGTCAGTAAGCTTATAGGTGAGCTCGTTCTTCAGCGCTGGCGCCGACAGCACGACCTTGAGCGTCTGGCTCGTACCGTCGTAATAGACCGAACGGGTCAGTTTAACGATGAATTCGCCGACGACAGCACGATAGGCTTGTTCGACATGCGATTTGGTGATACTCTTGTCGAAATTGTAACGTCGCAAAGCGGCGTCTATCAAGTCGTTGATGGAGAATTCGTGTGCCATGGCTGCAGAAGATATGAAGATCAGACACCTTGTGGAAATGACGCCGAGAGATGCAGGGTGCCATGCGACACCTCGAAAATCTTGTGCGGCATCTGCGGAGCCTGCCGGAAGATGGACTCCACGCGCCCCTGCTGGGTGTCGGTGATGAAAACCTGTCCGAAGCGATCGCTACCTACAAGGAGCACCAACTGGCTGACACGCAGCATATCCAACTTGTCGAACACATCGTCGAGCAGCAGAATGGGTTTGGTGGAGAGATGCTCGCGCATATAGTCGAACTGTGCAAGCTTCAGCGCCAATAGGAAGGTTTTCTGCTGACCCTGGGAGGCGAAGCGTTTCACCGCAAAATCGTCCACAAAGAATTCGAAGTCATCCTTGTGAGGTCCCACTGTGGTGAATTGCACTTGAGCATCGCGGCGATGGCTCTCCTTGATTTGGTCGGTCATAGAGACGTCTGAATCAACAGTCTGACAACGATAGACGATCCGCGGATTCTCGTTAAGGCTGCTGTCAGGATGTATCAGCTGGTAATATTGCCCGAAGCGAGGGGCAAAATCGGAGAGGAACTGCTTGCGCGCCGCCACAATGGGTTCGCCGTATCGCACGAGTTGTTCGTCCCACAGGGCGATGGAGTCCTCTTCGAAGTAGCGGTTTTCGTAGAACTGCTTCAACAGACGGTTGCGTTGCTCGAGGGCTTTCTGGTAGTGGAGCAGCTGCTGCAGGTAGTTGCGGTCCACCTGCGAGATGATGCCATCGATGAATTTGCGACGCACGTCGCTGCCGCCAAGAATAAGGTTCTGGTCGCTGGGGGTAACGATGACCAAAGGCAGGCGTCCGATATGTTCAGCAAAAGAGGGACAGGCTTTTTTGTTGAATTTCATCTTCTTCGACTGCCCTTTTTGAAGTGTGCACGACACCGCCACCAATTCGTCAGGGGTTTCGTCGTTGAGCACATAGTGTCCGTGGATGGCAAAGAAATCGTTGCCGGAGCGGATATTAAGACTGTCGACAGGATTGAAATAGCTCTTGCAGAACGACAGATAATAGAGGGCGTCGAGGAGGTTGGTTTTCCCCACACCGTTGTTGCCCACAAGGCAGTTGACGTTGTTGGAGAAAGACACATCGAGACTGTCGTAGTTCTTGAAGTTGGCCAGTTGAAGTCGTTCTATATACACTGTTGATAAAGTAGCGTTAAGGGTTGATCAATTCTCGCAGACGCTGATGATGGATTGCCGGATTTCTTCCATCAGCCAGCGCGGCGTTGATGTGGCGCCGGTGATACCGATGCGGTGCACGCCTTTGAGCCATTCGAAATCCAGCGCCTCAGGGGAGGCAATCATGCGGGTTTGCGGTTGCACTTTCAGGCAGTATTCATAGAGATAGTGTCCGTTGCTGGAATTGGCTCCCGACACAAAGACCAGACGGTCGACGCTCCGAGCAAAGCTTTCGAGCTGTGTGGCGCGATTCGAGACGCGGCTGCAGATGGTGTTGTATGCCACGAAATCCGAGGTTCCCTCATTGGCGACGGCGTTACGTATATTGTCGATGAGCCGGTTGTATTCCTCCTTGCTCTGGGTGGTCTGGGAATAAAGGCGTATGGGGCGACGGAAGTCGATGGAGGCGATGTCGTCGGGGGTAGAGACGATGATGGCGCTGTTGTGGGTCTGTCCGTTAAGGCCGATGACTTCGGCATGGCCTTTCTTCCCAAAAATGACCACCTGACCGTCGACGGAACGCATAGCCTCATAGCCTTCGCGAATCTTTTTCTGGAGTGCCAGCACAATAGGACATGTGGCGTCGATAAGTTTGACGCCGAGACGTTGGGCAGCGGCATAAGTGGATGGCGGCTCACCGTGAGCACGTATCAGGACCGTGGCGCCAGGCAGCGCTTCCATCTGCTGATGGTCGATCACGACGAGGCCCAGGTTGCTGAGTCGGCGCACCTCCTCGTTGTTGTGGACAATATCGCCCAGACAATAGAGGCTGCGGCTGAGGCCGAGTTGCTCTTCGGCGGCAGCGATAGCTTTCACCACGCCGAAGCAGAAGCCGGCATTTTCATCGATTACGACAGACATTGGTTCTCTTGGTTTGCTGCCTCAATCACTTGCTCATATTCCTGAGGTGTGAGGTCGTTATAGAAATAATAGACAGGGTTGACTTTTTTGCCGTTGATCCACACCTCATAGTGGCAATGGGGTCCCGATGCCAAACCCGTCGAACCGACAAGGCCGATGAGTTCACCGCGTTTCACCTGCTGACCCGCCTTGACCTTGACCTCGCTCATGTGTCCGTAGAGTGTTTTGTAGCCGTAGCCATGGTCGATAAGCACCGCCACGCCGTAGCCGCTAAGGGCGGGGTCGTTGCGGCCTGCCGTTGTCACCACGCCATCGCCGGTGGCATAGATGGGCGTTCCCGTCTTGGCCGAAAGGTCGACACCCGAATGCATGCGGCGGTAGTGGAGAATGGGATGATAGCGTGTGCCGAAGCCCGAGATGATCTGGCACTCGTTCTTCTTGAGAGGCATGATGGCGGGGATATGGTCTTGACGCTCTTTCTTGTTGCTGGCCATGCGATAGACCTCGTCGAAGGAGCGCGAGAGCACATAGAGGCGTTTGGACAGGTTGTCGAGCTGGCTTTGCGTCTCGGCAATCAGTTCGGCGTTATGTAAGCCGGAGGTCTCCTCGTAGATGGAGTAGTCGGGGATGCCCGAGCGGCGTTCGTTGTCGGAGATAGGCTCGGCTTCGAGCAAGGTGCGGTAGATGCTGTTGTCGCGGTTTTCGAGATCGGCGAGCACCGCCTCATTGCGGCGCATAGCCGACTGCATCTGTTTCATCTGACGCTCGTAGGCAGCCAGCTCGCGTTTCAACTGCCGCTCTTTGGGCGAATCGAACAGCTGCAGACCCAGCACGAGAAGCACCACACCAAGCACCAAACCGAAAGCCACTGAGAAGGAGACTTTCTTCAGTTTGTCGACGAAGGTGACTTTCACCTTCTCGTACGACAGCGTGTGTGGGTTGAACTTATATGTGTGGTGCTTCTTCAATTCAAAGTGTTGGACTGTTGGTTTTCATGAAAGCGCCTACCGATTTCACGAAGTTTTCGACAGGTGTCGTGCGGTTCACGAAGAAATGGAGGTTGAGCTGAGGTATCATGAACTCGCCCACCATCTGCGAATGCACGGCGCCGTAGAGGGTACTCAGCGCGTCGCTGTGGCGGGACCGGTGCTTGCCGTGGGAGTGGCTGTTGAGACGGGGCCGCACGGCGAGGGTGGAGATGTCGACGGTGTTGAACTGTATGCTCAGCTCCGACCAGGGATGCACGTCGAAATCCACCGAGGAACGGGCGACGATGGCACCGAAAGGATAGAGGTAAGTGCAGATACCTTTATGGTCGCGGATCACGGGAGTGTCGTAGGGCGACTGGATATAGTCGAAGATGCCCAAGTCGAAGAAGACCTGCTCGTAGCATTGCACGTTGTCTTCGAGGTATACCGACCACACCCTGCGGGCGCTGACCAGCTGCCCGAAGTTCTCAACCACCTGCTGCCAGGCGTTCAGCTGCTCTTCGTTGAGCAACTTGTCGATATTGATCTGAGCGCTGCGCACATCATGCTCGAGGGTGGCGATACTCGACTTGTAGTGCGACATGATGCTCACCATCATCTTGTTAGGACGGTTACCCATCTTATCCTTGATAGCCCGTACCACACGCTGCAACAGTTCCTCCTCCTTGGCCAGAGCCAGCACGTTCTGGTACGACGAGAGGATGCGCTGCTTGTCTTTGCCCAAACCGGCGGCGAAGGCACTCTCTACGCGTTTGTTCTCTTTGTCGAAATTAGGTTCTTTGCCCGCAATCAGGGTCCAGAAGTTCTGTTTCAGCTTCTGGCGTTCCTGTCTGACAAAGACGTGATAGCTGTGACTCTCAGTGTTGTGGAAAAAGAATCCGGTGCCCGGCGTCAAGCTTGAGACGTAGTTGCCGGTGCGGGTTATATTGTCGTGACGGCCACGCACACCAAAGGTGCTGTAGAAGAAATGACGCGAGACGGGGAGACGCACACCCTCGGCGACGGTCATCCGCTTGGCGAAAAGGTTCTTTAGTTTCAAGGTGTATTGATTTTAAAGGTTACAAGTTCGTTATTAGCCATGGATAGCTTTGCCGTAAGCGGCTTCGATGGCTTCCATCACAGCTTCCGACATGGTGGGATGGGGATGGATGGAGGCGGCCACCTGCTTGGCGGTGAGGCCGTTCTGGCGGGCGGTGACGATGCCGGCAATCATCTCGGTGACGTTGTCGCCACACATGTGGGCACCCAAGATGAGGTCGGTGTTTTTGTCGATGACCATCTTGATGAATCCGTCGTTGTTGCCTGCCGCGGTGGCTTTGCCGCTGGCTTTGAAGAAGAATTTGCCGACGAGGACTTCGTGGCCGGCCTCGATGGCTTTCTTCTCCGAAAGGCCCACGCTGGCCACCTCGGTGGTGGTATAGGTACATCCGGGGATGTTGTTGTAGTTCACCTTCTCGGGGTTGCCGCCGGCGATCTTCCCCACGCAGCAGATGGCTTCGGCAGAAGCCACATGTGCAAGAGCGGGGCC
>CAMNKG010000003.1 GCA_946542135.1 uncultured Bacteroidales bacterium | reverse complement strand
GCGACCCCGACCTTGGCAAGGTCGTGCTCTACCAACTGAGCTATTTCCGCATGTTAGGATTTCAAATGCACTCTTTGGACTTTCGTCGGAGAGCGGAAAACGAGACTCGAACTCGCGACCCCGACCTTGGCAAGGTCGTGCTCTACCAACTGAGCTATTTCCGCTTTTTGCATTTTGGGGAGCGAAATATGCATTACATACGTCCCTCAAAAGCGAGTGCAAAAGTACAAACTTTTTTCAAACTGCAAAAAAAAATTTATTTTTTCTTGACAATTTTTTTGATTTCGTTCAATTTCAGGAGGGCTTCGATAGGTGTAAGTGTGTCGATATCAATATCTACAATCTTGTCGCGGATTTCAAGCAAAGTTGGGTCGTCGAGTTGTATAAAACTGAGTTGGAAGCCGGCATCGGGTTTGTTTTGGATGATTTTTTTCGGATTTTTGCTCAATTTTTTGTCAGAAATCTGTTCGTTTTTCGACTCGAGGATTTCGAGCATGGCATGGGCCCGTTTGAGGACCTGCGGCGGCATGCCTGCCATGCGAGCCACATGGATGCCGAAGCTGTGTTCGCTTCCGCCCATTTCGAGTTTGCGGAGAAAGATGACCTTGTTGCCGACTTCTTTTACGGAGATGTGGTAGTTCTGTATACGCTCGTAGCGGTCGGCCATCTCGATCAGTTCATGATAATGGGTGGCGAACATCACCTTGGGGCGTTTATTTTTGCAGTCGTGGAGGTATTCGGTGATGGCCCATGCGATGGAGATGCCGTCGTAGGTGCTGGTGCCGCGGCCGATTTCGTCGAGAAGCACGAGGCTGCGGTCACTGATATTGTTGAGGATGCTTGCCGTCTCGTTCATCTCGACCATAAAAGTGGACTCGCCGGAGGAGATGTTGTCGGAAGCGCCGACGCGGGTAAATATTTTGTCGACGATGCCGATGGTGGCCTGTTGGGCAGGGCAATAGGATCCAATTTGGGCCAGGAGGACGATGAGTGCCGTCTGGCGGAGCAGCGCGGACTTACCCGACATGTTGGGGCCGGTGATGATCATGATTTGCTGCGTGTCGCTGTCGAGGTAGACATTGTTGGAGACATACTGTTCGCCCAGCGGCAGCTGGGTCTCGATGACCGGATGGCGGCCTTCCTTGATGTCGATGACAGCGTCGTTGGTGAGCGTAGGCCTGCAATAGCCGTTGGCCAAAGCCACGGCGGCGAAACCCTGCAGACAGTCGAGCTGGGCAATGAGCTGCGCATTGAGCTGGATAGTCTGGACGTATTCGGTCAGCGTCTGGAGCAGCTGCTCATATATCTGCCCTTCCAGGACCTGCATACGTTCTTCAGCGCCAAGGATTTTCTCTTCGTACTCTTTGAGTTCGGGAGTGATATAGCGTTCGGCGTTGGTGAGCGTCTGACGGCGGATCCATTCCTGAGGCACCTTGTCGCGGTGGGTGTTGGTCACCTCGAGGTAGTAGCCGAAGACGCTGTTGAAACCGACTTTGAGGGAGGGTATGCCGGTGCGTTCGCTTTCACGTTGCTGCAGGTTCATGAGATAGTCCTTGCCCGATCCGGCAAGGGAGCGGAGCTCGTCGAGTTCGGCATTCACGCCGGGAGCGATCACATAGCCCTTGTCGACCTTGACGGGAGCCTCTTCGTCGATGGTATGGTCGATGAGTTCGAACACCTGATGGCAGCTGCTTATTTGCTCGCCGTAGCGCTGCAGCGCCGGTGCCGGATGGGGTGCGCAGAGTTTTCTGACGGCATCCATTTCGGCCAGCGAACGTTTCAGCTGGAGCAGTTCGCGGGGATTGATGCGGCGCACGGCCACCTTGGAGATGAGACGTTCCAAGTCGCCGATGCCGCGGATATGTTGACGCAACTGGTCGGCGAAATCGCTGTCGCGGACCAAGCAGTCGACGACGGCTTGACGTTGTTCGATGAGGGGTATTTCTTTGAGAGGCATGACGATCCAACGGCGCAGAAGGCGGGAGCCCATGGGTGTGGCCGTCTGGTCGACCACATCGATAAGCGTCTTAGCGTTGTCGTGGGGCGAATGGACGAGTTCCAGATTGCGGATGGTGAACTTGTCGAGCCAGACATATTTATCCTCTTCAATGCGAGAGAGTTTGCAGATATGCTGTGTGCGGTCGTGCTGTGTTTCCTGCAGGTAGTAGAGCGCGGCGCCGGCAGCGATGACACCCGCCTGGAGGTCTTCGACGCCGAACCCCTTGAGCGATGTGGTGCCGAACTGCTTCATAAGCAGTTCCTCGGCAAAATCCATAGTAAAGACCCAGTCGTCGAAGGTGTTGGTGTAATACTTTTCGGGGAAATACTCGTGGAACATCGCCATCTTTTTACGTTGCAGCACCACTTCGGTAGGGCGGAAGTTCTGCATCAGCTTATCGATGTAGCTGATGTCGCCCTGCGCCACGAAGAATTCGCCCGTAGAGACATCCAAGAAGCTCACGCCGTGGATTTTGTCGTCGAGATGCAGACCGCAGAGGAAGTTGTTTTCCTTTACTTCGAGGACCATGTCGTTGTACGCCACGCCGGGGGTCACCAATTCGGTGATGCCGCGTTTGACGAGACCTTTGGTAGTCTTGGGGTCTTCCAGCTGTTCGCAGATAGCCACCCTTTGTCCGGCGCGGACCAGCCGAGGGAGGTACTGCTCGAGGGCATGGTAGGGAAAGCCGGCGAGCTCGGTATAGGTGCTGTTACCGCTCGCCTTGCGTGTCAAGGTGATACCTAAAATATTGGAACATTTAATAGCATCAGAGCTGAAGGTTTCATAGAAATCGCCCACACGGTAGAGTAGCATGGCGTCGGGGAATTTCTTTTTCATCTCAGCATACTGACGCATCAAAGGGGTGTCCTTGGTTTTCTCCGACTTGATGTTGTCGAGGTCGACCCCATTATCTGATTTCTTCTCTGCTTTTTTTGCTGCCACAGCGGTAGGATTGAATTAAAAATGCAAAATTACGCAAAAAACAGTTGTCAGCACCGCCCCAAGCGGGATTATGATTGCACATTTAGACACAATCCAATAGACATCAGGCAGATACAAGTTTATAACTCTGTCATCCTAATATTCCGAGGAGAGGCAGCACCTTCTAATCGCGGTTGCCGAGATAAATCATCAGGTAGTAGAGCAGCGTGGCCAGCGAGGTGAGGGCAGAGATGACATAGGTATAGGCGGCAGAGCGCAAGGCACTTTCGGCATAGCCATGCGTTTCGGGAGTGGTGACATTGTGGGTGTTGAGCCAGACCAACGCACGCCGCGAAGCGTTGATTTCGACGGGGAGGGTGATGAAGGAGAAAAGAGTCGTTATGGCAAAGAGGACGATGCCGGCCAACAACAGAGAGGGAAATTTCTGAACCAGGAGAATACCCGCAAAGAGGATCCAAGGTGTTATCCTGCTGGAGATGTTGACGGCAGGCACCAGCTTGGAGCGAAGACCCAGCCAATAGTAGGCTGTGGCATGTTGGACGGCGTGGCCACATTCGTGGGCTGCGACGGCGGCCGCCGACACGCCCGTGCCATGATAGACATCGTGGCTGAGGTTGAGCGTTTTGTTGACAGGGTTGTAATGGTCTGTCAATGTTCCGTTGACTTCCTGCACGGTGACATCGCGGATGTCGTTGTCGCGCAGCATCTGTTCAGCCACTTCACGACCCGTCATGTTGTAGCTCATGGGGATTTTGGCATATTTCTTGAATTTCGCTTCCACGCTTTTGCTGGCGATGAGGCTGAGAACAAAAAGCACTCCGAAGATAATCCAGATAGTGTGAGTCATAGTGTGTTTTTTTTACAATAGGGGAAACGCCTCCCGCGTATATTTATTGTTTATACTATATCTTAAAACATCAAAAAAAAGGTTAAAGAAGGCCAAATTCAAAAAAATATGTATTTTTGCAAACGGTCCGGTCGCCAAGGAGTATGCACAAAGCGCTAATAGCCATATTTTTGCACACTCGGCGTCAAAAGGGAATCAGGTGCAAATCCTGAACAGTCCCGCTGCTGTAAGTTCTACAGAAAGGAGCCTGCCCGCCAACCACTGTGCGCCGCAACAGGTGCATGGGAAGGTTCAGGCATCCGGAACAAGTCAGAAGACCTGCCAGACCACGACACTA
This sequence comes from uncultured Bacteroidales bacterium, assembly GCA_946542135.1. Classification (GTDB taxonomy): domain Bacteria; phylum Bacteroidota; class Bacteroidia; order Bacteroidales; family P3; genus Colimorpha. Next base: position 41,939 of record CAMNKG010000003.1, on the reverse strand, counting down.
ACTCATGACACCGGGAGACCGGCAAACTGCTCTCGAGGAAAGGGCTTCATCATGACACACAAACAAAAGAACCATTATCATATAATACCCTGTCTGTTGCTCTGCTTGATGTGGACTTATGCCGTCATTCCCACATCGGCGCAGGACACCACACGGCATGAGAGGCGCCAGCGGCTCACCCCCGTTGTCATTTCCAAAGCAAAGAAGCCCTCGTCGACCTTGTCGCAGACGCCAGTACAAGTTGTTGACATCGAGAAGATAGAGCGCAGCGGTGCCGTGGTGCTCAGCGACGCCGTGAAGCAGATGGCCGGCGTCACGCTGCGCGACTATGGCGGAGTGGGCGGCATGAAAACGATGTCGGCTCGAGGGTTAGGCAGCCAGTTCAGCACGCTCACCATCGACGGAGTTGCTGTGAACGACTGCCAGAACGGCCAAGTAGACCTCGGACGATACATGGTGGGCAATAGCGCCTTCATAAGCCTCAGCAACGGACAGCAGGACGAGATGCTGCTCTCGGCACGCGCTGTGGCGGCGGGCAACATCATCAATATGGAGACCCGTGAACCCTATTTCATGCCAGGACAGAAGACCCTGTGGCGACTGGGGATGGAGGGTGGCAGTTTCGGGTTCCTCTCCCCCACCCTGTCGGCAGACCGCAAGTTGGGCGACCGCCTGACCCTTTCATTTTGGGGCAACTACATGCGAAGCAATGGAGACTACCCTTTCACGCTCTACTACACCAACGACCACAATGGAGCCCAGTCGCGCGAACGCCGTGAACATTCAGCCATGTGGCTGGCGACCGGCGACATAAACCTTTTCTACACGCCCTCCTCAAACCGCCAACTCACGTCAAAGATACACTACGTGCAAGGCTACCATGAACTGCCTGGACCTGTGGTGTTCTACGCTTCGCGAGGTTCGGAAGACACTAAGGAGAAACTGTTCTTCACACAAGTGAAATATGCAGAAACGCATCGACGGATAAGCTTTCAACTTATTGGAAAATACCAATATACCAACGATTTATACGAAGACTTTCAAGCGCCCACAGTAACCCGGTACCTCAAGAACGAATACAGCCAGCAGGAAGGCTATCTTTCGGGGACGCTGTTATGGCAACTCCTTGAAGGACTGAAGGCAAGCATAGCGAGCGACGGTGCCCTGACCAGTCTGAGAAGCAATCTGTCGCGCAACAGCGAAGTGCAGCGCGCCACGCTGCTCAATGTAGCCACCCTTGCCTATCACCACCGTCGTTTCGACATCAAAGCCAACCTTTTAGACACCTGGGTCGTTGAAGATGCCTGCGACAATGCCAAGAAGACCCACTACCATCGTCTGTCGCCCTATATCGGGCTCTCTATCAAGCCCTTCAAAGAGCACAATGTACGCTTGCGCTATTTCTTCAAGGAGACTTACAGGGTACCCAACTTCAACGAGATGTATTATTTCGTCATGCCTCTCGACACTCTGAATCCAGAGCGGGCCACACAGCACAACGTCGGCATCACGGTGCCCCTCACGGTACGCTACAGCCGCGATTCGCTCTCGCAACGTTACTATTCACTCACCGTGGACTGCTATCGCAATACCGTAAAAGACAAAATCATCGCCGTTCCGCGCCAGAACATGTTCCTTTGGTCGACGATGAATCTGGGCATGGTAGACGTTACGGGCCTTGATGTGAAAGGCACACTGGACTGGAAATGGGAGCGTTTCAGCATAAACGCCACATTGACATACAGCTATCAACGAGCCATAGACCACAGCACTCCCGACGACCCGAAGACATACGGTCACCAAATACCCTACACCCCCTTGCATAGCGGAGGCGTGACCCTCTATTTCAAGAACCCATGGGTCAACATAGGATACAACGTCATGGCCGTTGGGGAACGGTACTACCTGCAACAGAACAGCGACAACAGCCGCATGGCGCCCTATATGGACCACGGCGTCACGATAGACCGCACCTTTGAACTGCCACTTTGCGACATGCGGCTGCAGGCACAACTGCTTAATTTGTTCGACGTGCAGTATGAGGTGGTAAGATCATACCCCATGATGGGGCGCAACTTCCGCATCAAGATGGAAGTCCGTTTTTAGACCCTACGGCATAAACAAGAAAAAACCCGAAGATATAACACAAATCACAAAAAAATGAACATCAAGAGATTCTGGAGAGTCATGCTCTCCATAGCCTTAGCCACAACCACACTGGCCGTTGCATCCTGCAAAGAGGAGAACCAGCAGAACGACCCAATAGATGCCACCGTCGAGACGCCACGCTACATGGCTGCCGAAGGCGACAATATCTACTTCACCAGTTACTTTCCCACCGCCGTAATCCGCTACGACATTGAGCAACACGCCATCACCGGGGTTTGCAAACTGGGAATATTTCACCCTGAGGGCATTGCCGCCGTTGACGGCAAGCTCTACATCGCCAGCAGCAACATTTCCGACGAGAACAACACGTACCATTATGACAACAAACTCTATATCGTTGACATCGCCGACTTCAAGGTCGTGGACAGCGTCACGGTAGGCTACAATCCTGCCAAAGTCATAAAACTGGACAACAGTCATATCGTCTTCAACACGTGGGGCGACTATGAAAGCGACCAAGGCGGACTATACATCATGAACACCCAAAACAAGGAAATCACCCCGCTGAGCATCACGCTCTATAATTTCGACGTCTATAACGGCGACATCTACGGTTACACCAGTCCCTACAGCAACATGGCATTCTATAAGATAGACGGTGCCACCCACCAAGCCACCCAAATTATCACCTCGTGGAGTGCCACAGACCATGCCTACAGCTTTAATCTCAACCCCTACAACGGCGACATCATCGTCACCACCGACGGCAACTTTGTTTCTAACGGCGACTGCTACCTCTTCAGCAACGACGGCACAAAGAAAAAAGGACCCATCCAGCTCGGCAAATTGCCCTCAAAGGCAGTGGCCATTGACGCAGACAGAGTGTTGGTGCTCAACGAAGGCTCGTGGGGTGAGAACAGTGCCGAAGTCAGCAAGCTGGATTTCTCGAACGACAGCTACAACGTCCAATTTTTCAGCCAGAAAAACAGCAGGGGATTAGGCGACGTGGCGCAAGACATCATACTCTACAAAGGCAATGCCTACATCACCGTAAGTTTCAGCAACAGCATAGAGACCATGGATCCAGAGACAGGACTTTCCACACGCTTTGCCACAGCAAAGTAATCGATGAATTTTTTTGCATTTGATTCGTAATAACCGAGGAAGCCGTCAAAAAGACGGCTTCCTTATTTTTTATGCACATGGCTGAGACCCACAAGACAAGGTGTAGCCTAAGGGCATTTGCCTACATAATCTTGGGCAACTTGTGTTCGCGGAAATAGTCCGTATCGATATAGCGGCCCTCTTCGCCATGAAGAGCCTTGCTGAACTCATCGAAATTGCGGTGAGCCATATAGATAACATTGTAGACATCGCCCACGTTGTCGATGAAGTGGGCATCGCTGTCGGTGATGAAATTGAAACGTTTCAGATAGGCAGCCTTTTTCAAGGTCTCCTCTTTGGTGGTGCGGAAAATGATTTCGAGGCCGTCGGCGCGCAGATCAGGCGGGACAAAGCCCAGCTGGCTCATCAATGAGGTGGTTCCCTTGTTGATATGGGCGGGGACGAAGAGTCCGCCGATGCGGTGCACCTCGTCATAGATGCCGTCGATGTCGACATCGATAGCGTTGAGCAGGTGATATTCCTCCTCCCCGACAATCTCTTCGTTTTCGTCAACGATGAGCTGGTATCCGAACTTATCCTCATCGTTGGGGATAGGAGGCAGATGGGCATCGAGGAAATCCTGAAAAGCGTCGAGCTGCGCATCGTCGGCGAAATAGCATAGACAGTGGGTTTCCTCCTGCGAGGTCACCTCCACGCCGCCCAATACGAAGAGCCCTTGTTCACGGCCCAGACGTTGGGTTACTTTCACTTGTCGGGTCGTGTTATGGTCAGAGATGGCAATCATATCGAGGCCACGCGCCAAGGCACGCTTGACGATGGCTGTGGGACTCATCTCAAGGTCGCCGCAGGGCGACAAGACCGTATGGATGTGCAGGTCCGCTTTATATGGATACAATGCCTCTTCCATGAGAATACAACAGAGATAGCACTCCACCTTGGGGACGCGCAAAGACGTCACCCTCGAGGAGTCAAATACTGCATTGACAGCAGATTACTGATGAAGCAGCTGATAGATTTTACCGGCAATATCGAAAGTTTCCTCTTCGGTAGAGAGGAAGGGGATATTCTCCTCGTTGCTTTGGTTGATAGTGTCTTCGTTGGCGGTAAGACCCTTGACGAGGATGACCGCAGCCAGTTCCTTGAGCGAGGCGATAGCCATGACATTCTTGTGCGTCTGGAGGGTAATCCAGATATTGCCCATCTCGGCATTGCCCATCACGTCGCTGAGCAAGTCAGAAACATAGCAGCCCTCGACTTCACGATCAAGGCCATTGGCGCCGGAAACAACTTTAAGGTTCAAGGCTTCGACGATATCTTTAACTTTCATATTCTATTTATTTTTAAGATTTTACAATTATATTACATTATCTAATGGAAATACAAAGTTACGAAATATTTTGAAAGAGACAATCTGCAGGGCTATTTTTTGCTATTTTTGAGATGTGGCGGCGAGGTCAGGCGTTGTGGTAAGGCTCGTGGTGGAGGATAGTGAAGGCACGGTAGAGCTGTTCCACGAAGAAGAGGCGCACCATCTGGTGGTTGAAAGTCATGTCGGAGAGAGAGATTTTGTCGTGGGCAGCCTTATAGACCGAAGGGGCAAAGCCGTAGGCGCCGCCAACGACAAAACAGAGAGACTTGATACCCGTATTCATTAGTTTTTGGAGAAAACCGGAGAACGCCACAGAGCCATAGCGGGAACCGTGTTCATCGAGCAGCACCACACGGTCGCATTTTTCCAGATGTTTCAGGATCAGGGCCGCCTCACGCTCCTTGATTTCGTCAGGAGAGGCACCTTTCTGGTCCTTAAGTGCTGGAATGACGGCCAATTCAAAATTGACATAGTGCTTGAGTCGGGCGACATAGATGTCGATGCCCTCCTGCAGATATTTGGCGTCGGTTTTGCCGACCACGAGGAGTTTAATATTCATGACCAGTAACGATAAGATAAAGGAACGGAGCCACACGTAGCGCTTTGCGGAAGCGGCGTCGTTCGCGTCGTTTCGCCGGTTGATTCATGCCCGCGGCATCGATAATGCGGTTGTAGCAGCGGCTAACCCATTCCTTGGGGCCACGGCGATGATCATTGTAGCGGCCCGGGAAGACCTGAAGGTCAAAGCCATAAGGAGCCAGAATCTGACGGTAGTCGTCGATGGGGAGAATCCGCTCAGTCCAGCTGCCGGTTTCTGGGTCGCAGGTATTGTAGGCGTCGCGCAAGAGGTTAGGAGACTGCGCCTCTACGGCGCGCTGGATATCCTTATATGTCAAGCCTCGCGTGTTTTCGGCCCAATAGTCCAGCTGCTTGTGGGGCATGTCGGGGTAGAGCTGCTGAATGTATTCGCGGCGCATCTGGCGGAAACCCTTTTTCCCGTCGTGGCCCAACTCGTCGGCCATCATGGCACCATGGAGGCGGCGTATCACCCGGTTGTTGAAGGGAGTGGATGCCGTGGTGAAAACCATGGCCATGCGAGGGGAGATGGCATGAAGAGAAGCGAAAAATTCATCAAGAACATAAACATGTTCAATCACGTCCATAGCCATGAGTGCCTGAGGCTTTACGTCGTGCTGCTGGCACCAGTCCCTGAGTGTTTCGGCATCGCCCTGTAGCATCACATCGGGGGCATCGCCCAGACGCTGGGAGAGCAGCTGCACCGTCTGCAACGCGTCGGCATTGTTATCGACATAGATAACTTTGAAGAATCCCAACCTTTTGGCGAAAACCGACAGCAATCCATGACCGCCGCCGTAGTCCACAACCGTGATTTCTTGAGGCGAACAGCCCGTGATTTCAAGCACCTTTTCGAGCGCCAGGCGGTAGATGTCCAGATAGTAGGCAGCGGCATCTGTCACCCGACGAAGGGCGACGATACTGTAGGGGCTAAGCGGAAGGCTTCCAGGGGACAGCTGATCAAGTTCGGAAGCCAACCGGCGTTGGACGTCATTGGGGGTATTCATAGTGTCATTTCTTGATTTTCAATAACAAAGAAAAGAAAAGACTGTTATTTTTGGATATTGCGAAGAACGGAGTCTGTTGAGCGCCAAAGGAGCGGTAGAAATATTCGATACCCTGATCCATGCTTCCCTCAAAGTCGAACGAGCGACAAAGGCCGCTCAGATGCTGCAGTATGCGCCAGATGAGGATTTCGTTGTGACCGCTGCGATGAAGAGAGGGGTCGGAAGCCGAGAGCAGCGCATAGGCACACATGCTATCGTAAGCCACAAAACGGGCTGCCAGAAGGCGTTGCTGGTCGTCATGGAGCGAAGCAATGACGCCCTGATGGCGGCTGATGGCGTTGCGGCACACCCTTTCGATGAAAGACGAGGAAAGGAGGTCACGCTTGCCCTTGCTGTGCCAGTAGCGGGCGTGCAGGGAGGCAAAATCGGCAGGGTCCATGTCGAATCGCACCGTTGTGGTGGCGGAATAGCGGTTGATTTTGCGCTGACGCTTTTCGCGGTCAAAAGCAGCGAAAAGCTTGTCGGGGTCGCTGATGTCGTTCAAGCGGTATGTGTAGCGAGTAGTCTGGCTGTAGCCCGCCCAGTAGAAAGGGAGCCAATTGGAGACCGTAGGAGCACAATGGATGAGCACATAGGAGGGGCGGCGGACCTCGACTTGGGCAAGGAGCGAGCGCAGCGTGCTATTTTCGAAGTCGATACGTTGCGACGGCGTCAGACCGTCAGGGTAACAGTAGAAAGGGCCGGAGAATTGGGTAAGCTGCGGTTGCATGATATAGGTCATGCCCAATTTCCGCCCATAAAGATAGGGCATGGCACCCACCAGGCAATCGTTGTCATAAGCCAGCGCCACATCCCACGACTTGCCGAAGCATACAGATTCCATCCACCAGTGCTGCATGAAGAGCGGCAGCTGGCAGCCTTCCGACTCGCAAAAGTGTTTGTAGCGCTCCTTGTTGGTCATGTTCCTTACATCGCCAAGAGAGGTCTTTACTGAATGATGATAGCCACACGGTTGTTGGCGATACGGCCCTCATAGGTGTTGTTGTCGCCCACAGGGTCGTCAGCGCCTTTGGCTTCAATTTCGATGCGGTAGTCCGGTATGCCGCGGGCGATGAGTTTCTTCTTGATTTCCACGGCTCTTTGTCGCGACAAGCCTTTGTTGTAGGCGTCGGTACCCGTATTGTCAGAATAGCCGCGGAGTAGCACCTCGAGACGGTCGTTTTCAGCAAGATAGGTGGCGAGGCTATCCATCAGCGGTTCGTAGGATTCCACCACGGTAGCGTCGTTAGGGAAGAAGCGTACGTCGTTGAAGCCTTTGGCACCCTCGGCAGCGCTGGGGAAGAGGTTGACTTTCTTGGTGCCGAAATAGAGCAAGAGACCCACATGGATGATGGCATCGGATGGCTGTTCGGTAGTAAAATACTCGGTGCCCTGCCAATAACGATAATCCACCTGAGCAACATTAAGTTGCAGTTTTGTTTTCATTTCCTCTTCCTGGGCCCATGCCTTGTAAGTCTGCAAGGACTCGAGGGCTTCTGTTTTGGCCTGTTCGATGAGTTCCGCACGCTGAGCCTCGTCGGTAATAGCCGGATTGACGGCAAAGATGGCGCACATGCGCATGGGCGAACGGCTCACATTGAGAAGATAGTTCATCACCGGGGTGAATGAACCCCATTCCGGCCGGCGCTCTTCGACGCGCGAAGGTATTGAGGTATAGTCAAAATTGCAGTAATATATCTTTTTGGCATCGAAGGTGGTGAACTTCCAAATGGAATCGTAGTCGCTCTTACGGACTTTCTGTTTGCCCTCGATGAAGGGGCTGACAACTTTGTCGCCTTTTTTGGGTTTTTGAGCCGAGGCCATGGCGGGGAGCAGCAGCGCCACAACAAGCAGAAGGATTAGTTTTTTCATTTTTTTGACAGTTTTAATGATATTAAAGAACAAGGCGTTACGACATGCAGACATCAAATCGGAGACAGCGTGAACGTTTGTCGACCCTGGCCGTTGCTACCGAGAGGGGGCACACCGATGGTTATGTTCTGTTATTTTTCGTCGCACCTTATTTTTAATCCGATATTATTGATGCAGGAGAAGACTCCACCAGCAATTACGCAAGAAAAGGATTTTTATTGTGCAGCATCTTCCATCTGGGGGTCTACGAGCGTGCCGTCTTCACAGCATACCACGCGGGCCGGGAACTTGTCCATCATCATGAAATCGTGCGTGGATATCAGCATCGGCACGCCGGATTTCTGGTTGATCTCAGTCAAGAGGTGCATGATTTCGCTCGAGGTGATGGGGTCGAGGTTGCCCGTAGGCTCGTCGGCGAGAATCAGGTCGGGGGTGTTGACAAGTGCACGAGCAATGCCCACGCGTTGGCGTTCGCCTTCGGAGAGTTTGTAAGTCCGATAATCCGCCTTGTCGGCGACACCGACAGCAGTGAGGACCTCCATGATGCGGTCGTCGATCATCTGTTTTTTCTTCCACCCAATGCTGCGCAGCACGAACACCAGGTTCTCATAGACATTGCGGTCGTTGAGGAGACGGAAATTCTGGAAGACGATGCCCAGCTTGCGGCGAAGCAGGGGGATTTGGCGACGCTTGATATGGACGAGGTCGAAGCCACATACCACGGCCGAGCCTTCATCGATAGGGCTGTCGGCATAGAGCGAACGGAGCAAAGAAGTCTTGCCGGCACCGCTTTTGCCAATGAGGTAGACGAACTCGCCCTTATGCATTGTGAAGTTGACATGCTTCAGCACAACACCCTCTTCATGACTGATTGTCACGTTATTGAGAGAAATAATCTGACTTTGTTCCATAATAATATTTTGTGCAAAAGTACAAAAAAAATTTGATTTTCCATTATTTGCTGCGCCAAAAGCCCGGCAGGAAAAGAATATATACCGTGAGGCATTCCAAACGGCCCAAGAGCATCAACACCGAGCATAACCATTTGGCCGCCATGGGGAAAGCGGCATAGGAACCGAAGCCACCACAGCTGCCCAGGCCCGGACCGTAGCTGGTGATGCAACCAAAGACAGCGCCTATCGACTCGGTGGCATCCACGCCACATACCATCAGCAACAGCAGTCCGGCAAGCATCGTGCCGACATAGACGATAAAAATCACCATCACATTGGAAATCATTGATTCAGACACAGGCTTGCCGTTGAGGCGAACCGGGTTGAAGGCATGAGGATGGAGGCGGTTGACAAGGGTGTTGAAGACGCTGCGGAACAGGATTAATACGCGCATGATCTTCAGTCCGCCCGTTGTAGAACCCGCCATGCCTCCACAGACGGTGAGTATAAGGAAGAGGAACAGTACGGGAGTCCACCAAAGATTGGTATCGTCGACCACGCTGCCCGTCGTTGTCAGCACACTGGTTGTCTGGACCACGCCAAAGCGGAGCGACTCAGCCCAGTCATAGCCATGATGCCAGTGGAGCACCGCCACGGTGAAAGACACAGAAAGCAAGAGCAGCGTCACATAGAAACCGAACTGGTCCAGCTTGTAGCGGATACTGCGCCAGCGGAACGTAAGCAAGTTGAACAGCAAAGCAAAATTGATGCCGCCAACGAACATCGAGGCAGCGAGGATGTATTGCTGCAGCGGGGAGAATCGGGCTATGCTGTCGGCATAGACAGAAAAACCACCCGTAGAGATATTTGAGAAAGTGAGGTTGACAGACTCCCACAGCGACATACCCGAGAGGCACAACAGAACCACAAACACCAGCGTCAGCAAGAGATACACCACCAGAGTCTGACGCACCATGGAACGCATCGACGATGTCGTCTTTCCCGTATTGTCGGCACCACTGGCCTCGGCAGTATAAAGGCTGTACTTGTTCAATCCCAACGACGGAACGATGGCGAGGACCAGGAGGATGATGCCAAAGCCACCCAACCACTCTGAAAGGCTTCGCCAGAGCAAGAGCGACGACGGCAGCCTCTCGACGTTGGAAAAAACAGTTGCCCCTGTGGAGGTAAGACCCGACATGGATTCAAAGAACGCATCGGCCAAAGAATGACAACATCCCGTCGTCAGGAAAGGTAATGTGCCGAAGAAAGACATGACCACCCATATCAGCGTCACGGTGAGATACGACACCCTGTTGTCGGCCACTGTGGTGCGGTGCGGCAGAAGCCAGAGGAGCAGCGCACCTACCAGGACCGTCAGCGATGCCGACAGCAGAATAGGAATGCCCGTGCCGTCGTGATTGGCCACAGCGGGAATCAGGCATGCCAACATGGCCAGCCCTTCCCCTATCAGAGGGATGCCCAAAGGCCTGATGGCCACTTTCCAATCGTTTATATTCAGCATAGCATTATTTTGGTGATGACAGGAACAGTTATTATCGACGACGCCAATAGGCAGGCATGAACACCGCCACGAGGGCAAAAATTTCCAGCCGTCCGGCAAGCATCAACGTCACCATAGCCCATTTGCCGGCAGGAAGCAACCCCACATAGTCGAGACTGGCGCCCAAGTTGTTGATGACCGGCGAAGGTCCCAGATTACCCAGATTGGCAGCCGCCATGCAGAAAGCATTGGGAATATTGATACCGCAGAGCGTCAGGACAAAAGCACCAGCAGTGACCGACACCAGATAGAGGAAAAGAAAGGAGAACACCCGCACCACATAGTCGGGGGCCACCACTTTGTCGTTAATCTTGACACTCAGGACCGCATGCGGATGAATCATCCTAACAAAATAGTTGCGTACCTCGCGGAACATAATCATCAAGCGTTTGATTTTCATGCCACCGCCAGTAGAGCCAGCCGAGGCACCGACAAAGATCAGCAGGAAAGTCACCACCGATACCGTAGTGGGCCACGAAGAAGGAGGCGTGGTGTAGAAGCCACACGTTGAAAGCGTTGAAGCGACATGGAACAAGGAGAACGGGATTGCCTTTCCCCATCTTTCGCCCGCCAACACAAAAGAGGCGACAGAGAGTGCTACCGCGATGAAAAAGATGGCCACATAGCGCGGCAGCTCCTCGTCGGCCCACATAGCCTTAGGTCGGAACGTGACAAGCGAGAAGAGCAGCGCCAGGTTGATTCCGGAGAGAAACATGAAAAGCGTCACCATGGAAAGCGAGAAACTGGAGAATCCCGCCATGCCGTCGGAGTGCGTCATGAAGCCACCCGTAGAGACGGTGCTCAGCGCGGTGCAGTAACTGTCCACGAAGCCGTTGCCGTCGACAAGCAGAAGCAGGAAAAGGGCTAAAGTCAGCGCAATATATATAACCCACATAAGGAGCACGTTGCGCTTCATGCGCGGATGGAGTCGACGCTGCAGGGTGCCCGAGAATTCCGCCTCGTAGAGGCGTGCACTCCCTTCGCTGATGCGATGCAGGATGGCGATGATAAAGAGCATCAAGCCCAGGCCTCCTACCCACTGAGAGGTGCTGCGCCATACCAGAAGCCCTTGAGGCACCTTGTCGAGACGCACCAAAACAGAAGAGCCTGTCGTGGTGAACCCCGAGAACGACTCGAAGGCCGCATCCGTAAAGGTGCTGACGCTGCTGGTGAAAATATAGGGCAGCGCCCCCATCAGAGGGACCACAACCCAGACAATCGCCGTATAGAAAAAACTCTCGCGGGCATGGAGTTCGTAGGATGCCGAAGCGCCAAGTATATTGCGCAGAAAGAGGCCCAGCATCAGAATGACGACACCCGACAGCATAAGACCATACTGAGAGCCGTCGCCATAGTAGAGAGACACCATGATAGGTACAGCCATTGAGGCAGCCAGCACGATAAGCATCATGCCCAGCAGCCGAGCCAAGAGTCTGCGGTTCCATGTGCGTTGTGCCCGTACCATCAGTTGAAGAGTTTGGCGACCTTATCCATAGCATTCGGCAGAGCGAACACAACAACTTTGTCTTTTTCTTGCAGTTGCGTGTCGCGCGTAGGCAGGAGCGTTTCGCGGCCGCGAATAATGCCACCGATAGTAGCCATGCCCTGAGGCAATCTCAGTTCACCGATAGGCACCTTGGTGGCGGCGGCGCGGCTTCCCACCACGAATTCAATCAGTTCGGCGTTGGTGCCGCTGAGCCACTTGCTGCTTACGGCATCACCTTTCACGATGAAGCGGGCGATGTAACTTGCGGTAATCAGCTTCTTGTTGATAATGGTATCGATGCCGATATCCTGAGAGATATTGATAAATCCGGTGTTTTCGACCAGGGCGATGGTTTTCCGGATGCCGAAACGGCGCGCATGGAGACACGTAAGCACGTTGGTTTCGGAAGAATCCGTGACGGCAATGAAAGCATCGTTGTTCGACAGACCTTCGTCGCGGAGCAGTTCTATGTCGGTGGCGTCGCCATTGATGATCAGCGTCTTCGACAAGACAGCGCTCAAGTCTTGGCAGCGTTTCATGTTGTTTTCCACCAGGGTAATATGTTTCTGGTCTTCCAACGTGAGTGCCGCATAGCGTCCAATGCGGCCACCGCCCGCAATCATGATGTTGCGGATGTCGAAATCAGAGCCCCCCGCCAGGCGTTTGACGGCGTCCATCTGGTTGGCCTTGCTGATGATATATGCCATGTCGCCAGCCTGGAAGACGGTGTCGGCATGGGGAATGATGGTCTCGCCACTGCGAAGGATGGCGACGATGCGTACCTGGAGTGTCGAATATATCTGGCTGAGTTCTTTGACCGACTTGCCGGTGACCGGCGAGGGGTCTTCCAACCGGATGAGGTACATTGTCAGTAGGCCACCGCTGAAATCGAAAAATTCTGTTGCGACGGTATGGTTAAGCAGGTTGGTTATTTCCTTGGCAGCAATACGTTCAGGACATACCAGTTCGTCGACGCCCAAATCGCGGAACATCTCGCGATGCTTAGGAGAGAGCAGTTCGGCGTTGGAGATACGGGCTACTGTTTTTTTAGCCTTCAGTTTCTTTGCCAATATGCAGGTGACCAAATTAATGGACTCGTCGTGGAGCACCGAAAGGAAGAGGTCGCAGTCTTGCACGTTAGCTTCCTGGAGCACTTTGGGAGAGGTGGAATCGCCAACCACGGCCAAAAGGTCGGTCTCTTTCTCCAAGCGGCTGAGCAGTTCAGAGTGAGGGTCGACGACAGTGATATTGTAGTTGAGTGTAGTTAATGACTTAGCAAGATAGAAGCCCACCTCGCCGTCACCGGCAATAATGATATTCATCTTATGGTATATTTTTTCTTTTTCACCGGTTCCTCTTCAGCCTCCTCTTCTTCAACCACATCGAGCATCTCGCTATCGACATGGATAATCATGGCCATGCTGATGCCTGTGATCTCTACTGCGAAGTTACCGTCTTCACTGTCGCTCACCAACATACCCTCTTTACCCTCCAATCCGCCGCTGTTGATGCGGACTTTGGTTCCACGTTTCAAGAGCGAAGTGTTGCGGACCTGCACCTCGATTTCAGCAGCGAGGAAATCCTTCATCGTTTGTATCTCATAGTCGGGTATTGTAGCCACATCGCCTTTGAAAGAGACGACGTAAGCCACCCCCTGCACGTTGCGTATTTGCCAGAGCTGCTTGTTTGTAATCCTCGCAAAGATATACGATTTGATCAGTGGCACTTCGACCCATTTCTTGCGGTCGCTCCAGGAATGCAGTTCCCGGCGTAACGGCAAGTAGGTCTCAAAACCCGCATCCATCAGGTTTTGCTCCACTTTCTTTTCGGCTCGAGGATTCGTATACATCGCAATCCACTGAAGTTCAGAACTCAACATTTATTATTTGTTTTTTATTTTGCCACTAATGAAACTGCAAAAATACAAAAAAAAGAATTACCAAGTAAAAGAAAAATCCCGTTCTCACGGTGACAGATTTCCCTAACTTTCCAGTAGCTGACAAACTAATGGTTTCTTAATGTCGTCGGCAATAAAACAACAATTTCGTCGTTATTAGGAATTAACATAGTGGCCATTGGCCTATTATGTAAACCATTCAAACATTAGCAAACCCACATAACACCACAGGTTCAATTCTTCAAGTGACTAACCGAAAACAAAAACAGTAAAGATACATGGATACAATAGAACTTCTCAAAAACCATCGCAGCATACGACGCTTCCAAGCCAGACCCATAGAAGCCGACAAGATGGAGCGTATACTGGAATGCGGCATGAGAGCCTCGAACACTGGCAACATGCAAATCTACAGCATCATCGTCACACAAGACAAGGCGAATATTGAAACAATATCCAAGCTCCATTTCGGACAGGGCAGCAGCGCCGCTGCCTTTCTTACCGTCTGTGTTGACGTGAACAGATACCACCATTGGTGCCGTTTGAACGGATGCGACGAACCCTACGACAATTTCCTTTGGCTCATGTCAGGAACGGTAGATGCGACGCTTGCAGCGCAAAACATCTGTGTTGCCGCCGAATCCGAGGGATTGGGTTTCTGCTACTTAGGCACAGTGATGTACAACACCAAAGCCATCGCCGAAGCCCTGCAACTGCCCAAGTGGGTAGTGCCGGTAGTGACACTGTGCTTGGGCTATCCCGACGAGCAGCCCGCACTCAGCGAGCGACTGCCGCTGAAGGGGGTGGTACACCATGAATATTACCATGACTACAGTGACGACGACATCCGTGACGTACACCGCATCCGTGAAGAATTCCCTTTCAACCAAGAGATGGTCAGACAGAACAAAACCCGCAACCTCTGCGAGATTTTCACCAAGATCCGCTATCCGAGGAAAGACAACACCGCCATCTCGAAAGCGCTTTTGCAATTCATCGAAGAGGCCGGCATGATGAACAACGAATAGAGGCGGCTCAGCACAACAACAAAAAAGCTCATCGCAGGTGCGATGAGCTTTTTTAGTTGTATTGCATGTCACTATTGGACGTCGCGTGCATCGAGCGGCTGAGCCAGGAGGCCGATGAATTTTCCCGTATTGTCGAATTCCATGCGGGTGTATTTCAAGGTGTGACCCGAAGCCTTTTGGCTAACGACGACATAGGTGTAGGGCTTTGGCTTTTTGCCATCGGCACCGCGATACTTGGAGTCGTACTCGTATACGACCATCTTTTCGACCTTATATTTCTCGCCGTTGAATTTTTCCTTCAAATACTTGAGGATAGCGCTCTTGTAACGATCCTTGTCGAGGACCTTGCCCGTTTTGATCATACGACCGTCTTGCATGTTGTAGACAGCCTCGAACTGGTTTTTCTGGTTGTTGGCATAGTAAGCCACACACTCACCGTTGTCGCGTTCGTACCAGTCAGGACCGGCGCTGAGGCGCGTAGCGGGGTAGCGTTTGGCAAAATTGGCAGCGATAGCCTCGGAGGGTTCGAAAGCCTCTATTTCCGGGACGTCCTCAACGGGTTTGGAGCGTTTCTTGTTAGATTTCTTCGTCTTGGAGGTCTCTTCGTCGGTGGAGACATCCTCCGGGTTGTTGTGGGCATAGTAGTCTTTCTTCACCACGTCAGGATCAGGAGCTGTAGAGCGTTGCAGCTTGCCACGGGTGTCGAAGATCATCTCACAGTCGGCAGAGCCGATGCCTTTTTTGACGATAATCATACGATAATAGTTGTCGCCGCTCATTTCTTCGACGTACTCAGTAGAACGGATACGATAGCCAGGATAATTGTTGACGAAATAAGTATTCATCATTGTTGGGCATTCCGAGAGGTCGACAGGGAAAGAGCTGTACTGCCAATCGCCGTTGGCCGTAAAATAGCAGCGACCATGCTGACCGTCGGTGACAAATTCAGCAATATATTGACCCGGAGCCTGATACCAGGTTTTGACCTTATAGGACTCGTAAGTCTTTTCGAGGGCCAGGAGGACAGATTTAGGGACATCAGTCTCTTTCACCTTGGTCTGTGCCGACACCAGCAGCGGCAGGGTCATCAATGCTACAAGAAGGAATCTTTTCATTTTTGTATCATTTAAAATTTCAGTAGACGAAACGCTAAAATGTTAAAATTATTGTCCGGCTACTTGAATAAAACATCTTTTCTGTCGGGGCTGATGGAGACAGCAAGAATAGGAACACCTGTAATAGATTCTATTTCACCCAGATAATCAAGCAACCGTTGCGGAAGTTCTGAAAATTTTGTTGCCATATTCAAGGGCATCTTCCAACCTGGGAAAGATTTGAGTTGCGGTTTGATTTCTACCTCATTGAATTCGAAAGGAATCTCGTCGGTAATATTGCCGTTGATAAGGTAGTCGGTGCACATCTTGACCTCGTCGAAATCGTTCATAACGTCAGGCTTGGTGACGATAAGGTCGGTGACGCCGTTGAGCATGCAGGCATAGCGAAGCGCCGGGAGGTCGATCCAACCGCAGCGACGCGAGCGGCCTGTGGTGGCGCCATATTCGTGACCTATCTCGCAGAGTGTGCGACCCGTGGTGTCGAACAATTCCGTTGGGAAGGGGCCAGCGCCCACGCGGGTGCAGTAGGCTTTGGTGATGCCCATGACGCGTCCGATAGCCGAGGGAGCCACACCCAAGCCGGAGCATACGCCAGCGGTGATGGTAGACGAAGAGGTGACGAAGGGATAGCTTCCGAAGTCGATGTCGAGCATAGAACCCTGAGCGCCTTCGGCGAGCACCTTTTTGCCGTCTTTGAGGCAGGCGTTGATAAAATACTCGCTGTTGATGAGTTTGAACTTGCGCAGCGTGTCGAGCGAATCCATCCATTTCGTCTCGTATTCCTCCAGCGTCATGCCGCTGATACGAAACGCGTCAACGTCGAAGTGGAGCATCTGAGCTATTTGGATGTGCTGGAATTTGAGGAGCTGGTATTTTTCTTTGAAGTCGAATTCCAAGATGTCGCCCACGCGGATGCCGGTGCGGGCAATCTTGTCGGTATAGGCGGGACCTATGCCTTTGAGCGTAGAACCAATCTTGGCATTGCCTTTCGCCTGTTCGTTGGCGGCGTCGAGGAGACGGTGTGAAGGCAGAATCAGATGAGCTTTCTTAGAGATATAGAGGTTCTCTATAGGTTCCACCTGCTTTTGGCGAAGAGCCTCAACCTCCTCTTTGAAGATGGCAGGTTCGATAAGGACACCGTTGCCAATCACGTTGATTTTATCCTTGTGGAAGATACCTGAAGGGATGATATGCAGCACATGCTTGATTCCGTTGAATTCGAGGGTATGCCCCGCGTTGGGACCACCTTGGAAGCGGGCAATGACATCGTAGCCAGGCGTCAGGACATCGACAATCTTGCCTTTTCCCTCGTCGCCCCACTGCAGACCGAGCAAAACGTCTACTATACTCATTTCTTAAATGTTTATTTATATTATTCTTTATAAACCATATACACGGAAAAAAACCTTACAAGGTGCCGTGCAAAAACGGTACGAAGATACAAAAAAATCGGAATTCGGTAAAATGAATTTTCAAGAATCGCGTTTTTGCTTGAACCATTCCACGAAATCCGGGAAGTCGTCGAGCGGTCGGAAGCCAGCCTTGAAAGGCTCGGCAGGGATAGCGCAAGTGTCGAGATAGCCAATCAGGGTGGCACAGTCGAACTCGCCGACGAGAGCCTCGAGGGTGACGTAGACACCGACCAGCTGGTCGTCATCGTCGTCGACAGGATCGGGCAGCGCCACACGGACACCCAATATGTCGGGTTCCTCTTCGCTCTCAAGCTGCATAAAATACATTTTCTTGGTCTCGAAATGGTACTTGTCGAACGTCACCTTGAGATCCGTTCCCTTAGGCTGCTTGAAAGCCACAAATTCCCACCAGTCGAAATCGGGGGCATTGTCGGTCAGTGCCACGACATAGCGGAAGAGGTCCGTGTCGCCTTCAGCAGAGAAAGTGAGCGTGCGTCCCGAGGGCGTCGGGTCGCCAATCTCATAGGTAAGACCCTCACAATAATCATCGAGCGCGTGCTGGAGGTTGTCGAGCAGTTGACGTTGTTCGTCGTCAGTCAAGTCGTTGAGCATGGTAAGCCGCTCATTGTTGTCAGCAAACCATTGCCAGAATTTCTGATAATCTTCCATGAGTGAAGGGGTTATTAAATGTTATTGTTATTCATTGATTAAACGTGTTGCCGTCTTATGGCACGATCAGCTGCAAGATGCTATTCCACGAATATTGCCTCACATTCCAGCGTAACGCCGAAATGCGAGTACACATCGTCGATGATAGCGTGAGCCAGGGCTTTGACATCAGCGCCAGTAGCATCGCCGTTGTTGACCAGCACCAAAGCCTGTTTGGGGTATACGCCGACGGTGCCACAGTTGCGGCCTTTCCATCCACAGTGGTCGATGAGCCATCCCGCTGCCAGCTTGTAATGGTTCTCGTCGACGGGGAACACCACCATGTCGGGGTACTGCTGCAACAAAGAGTGTGCTTGATGTGAATCGACGACAGGATTTTTGAAAAAACTTCCTGCACTCCCTATCACGCTGGGATTGGGAAGCTTGGCATCGCGAATGGCAGTGACGGCATTGGCCACCTGCGAGGCCGACGGATGCGATATACCTTGTTCTTCAAAAGCGTTGGCGAGCGCCTTATACGTCAGACAGGGTTCGAAAGACTCTGAAAGGCGAAAGACAACACGGTCTATCAAGCATTTACCTTTCAACCTGCCTTTGAAAACCGACCAACGATAGTCGAAATCGCAGTCGGCGGCATCCATCCACTCCTCTGTGCCGCTTTCAATATAAAAAAGATGAACGCGCGAGATGACATCTTTAGCCTCTCTTCCATAGGCACCTACGTTCTGCACCGGCGCAGCGCCAACAGTTCCGGGTATTGCCGCCAGATTTTCCAGCCCATGCCATCCACAGGCGATGCAATAGCGTACAAAGTCAGCCCAGACCTCGCCGGCGCAAGCCTCGACATAGCAGTAGCCGTCACGCTTCTCCAAGAGATGAATCCCCTTATTATGCGGGTGGACAACAAGGCCCCTGTATCGGTCGGCGAAAACGACATTGCTGCCTCCACCAAGGATGAAGAACGGTTTCTGACGCAACATGCCCGACTGTATCAATTCGCGGAAATTCGCCTCGTTGTGCAACGTCACAAAGCTGTCGGCACAGGCATCGATGCCGAAGGTGTTGTAAGGGCGCAAAGAGACATTATGCTGCACCGTCATTTCGTTCACCACCCGACGGGCGAGACGGCTGTTGGAATAATCCGGCAGACCCGTAACGTCAGCGACGACACGCAAGAAAGGAGGCATAATCACCGATTCGGCCGTTTCGGCGCCTTCTATTTCCAGCAACAAGTGGTCCACGACGGGAGCAAAAAAACAATCTAATTCAAAGCACTGATTCTCATAATAAAAAACAATCCGTTGTTTGCGCACCATGCCACGCGAAGGGTCGGCTTCGGCAAGCAGCTGCCGGTAGCGCGACTCGGAGATTTCCTCCTCATGTTCGTAACTGCGATCGTAGGCCAGTCTTCGCTTGGCCGTATAATAGTAGCGGGGTTCGGCACCCTGCAACGCCTCCTGGCGGCAACGCACGCGACGCACAGAGCCATCGTCAGAGACAAGATATGTCTGGCAGATGTCGGAGATGCGAGGGTTGGGAATCTCGCCCACCACATCGACAAGATATTTGCGTTCTATTTCAATCTGGTTTTTGACATCCATAGTTCATCATTGATTTTTAGGGCCAGCCTCCTTGCGCGGTTTGCGAACAGGAGCCACATATCCGTCGCTGAAAACCTTGCGGTTGGCAATAAGCAGCACCAATGAGAGCGCAGCGCCCAAGAAGTCGCAGACCGGCGCCGAAAGCCATACGCCCAGGACGCCGTCGTCCATATTGCCCGAGGCGGCATACATCATATTGGGAACCACGAGCACGAAGGGTATCAGGAAGATGACCTGACGCGAGAGGCTGGTGACGATAGAAATCCAGGGCTTGTCGATAGACTGGAACAGCTGGGAATTGACAATGGTGAAAGCAATCAGCATGGAGAACATCATCAGGTAGCGCAGCGCCACGACACCCATGTCGAGGATGACAGGGTCGTCGTTGAAGCAACTGATGATGGCACGAGGAAAGATCAGTGAGACAGCCATACCGATAAAACCGATGACCAGACACACCTGCATCGTCAAAACATAGACCTCGCGTAGACGCCTGTTATGACCGGCACCGAAATTATAGCCTGCAATGGGCTGCATGCCCTGACAGACGCCGAGGAACATCATGACAACCAAGCCTGCCACGGAGTTGACGACACCGTAAGTGGCCATTGCATTGTCGCCGCCAAACTTGGTCAGCTGGGAATTGATGACCGCCACGACCGCAAAGGCAGCCACATTCATGAGGAAAGGGCTGATGCCGATTGCCAGTATATTGCGGAAGATGTAAAACTTAGGTGCCCAGGCATGAGCACGGAAGCGGATGAAAGAGGAAGGCTGGACAAAGTGGGCAATGGCCACCAGCGACGAAGCGCCCATCGATATAGTGGTTCCCCACGCTGCGCCACGAACGCCCCCCTTCATCACCACGATAAAGATATAGTCGAGCAGTATGTTGAGCAGGGCGCCGCCCACCATGATCCACATCGACTTGATGGGGTAGCCCGAAGCACGTATCAGTCCCACCAAATTGAACGTCAGGGTGACCAAAAACATGCCCGGCAACACAATATCCATGTATTCACATGCCGTCGTGATGGCCAAAGGAGAAGCCCCCTCGGCGAAAAGGGTGAGGATAGGACGCATCCAGACATAGCCCGCCGTAACAAAAAGGAAGCCAAAGAAAAAAGTCAACAGCATACTGTTGCCCAATATTTTCTCAGCCCAACGGACATCCTTGCGGCCCAGCACAATGCTCATGCGTGCCGACGAACCCGCCCCTACCAAAGAGCCAAAGGCATGGATGATGTTCATCACTGGAAATGTGATAGCCAGGGCTGCCAGGTAGAGAGCGCCATATTCCATGTCGCTTTTTCCCAGGAAAACCCGGTCAACGATATTGTAAACCGAAGTCACCACCTGACTGGCAACAGCAGGCACCGCGTATTGCCAGAGGAGACGCTTGATTGATTTTGTTTCTAATTCTTTTGTCTTATCTACTACAGACATAATCTACTGTTTAACAATCTTTTTAGAATAACATTCACTTGAAGTAACCACTCGGATAACACCCCATTGTGTCGGCAGGCCGGAGAGGTCGATGCGAATGCGGTTCGTGGTAGCCGTTGTTGTGCTTATCCGTCGGCCATCGGCGGCTATAAGATCCACATTAACAGTCCCGTCACTCAAAAAGCCAGAAGGAAACGACACCTCCACGCCGTCGTTGGCCGGATTAGGGAATAGCGAAAGCGTTGCATCGTCGATTGTGGGCGCCGCCACAGGTGTAGCCCGACGGATGAGGACAGATTGGATGGCAGTGTCGCTCATGCAATGACGCCATGCCGTCTGCATGACCTGATAGCTGCCCGAGTCGGGATAGTTGTGTGTCAGCACCATGTCGGTTGTCGTCAGCGTGTCGCCATCGCCGAACGACCAATGCGTGTAGGCGGCGTGAGTGGCACGGCTGGTGAAACGGATCACAGTGGTGCTGACAGAATCAAAGGTGAAATCCGCCATGGGTTTAGGACGTTGCCATTGCGACAGATGGTTGTAGACCACCTCGTACACAACGGAGCGGATCGTTTCTGCCACCTCTACTGCCAAGCCGCCGTCATAGGTAATCAGCATGGGGTCGCGGTGGAACAGCATCACGTAAAAGGCACAGGCAGCAGCATAAGTTCCCGCCACTGAGGGGTGGCTTTCGTCGGACTGGTAGAGTTCTATCTGGGGATGCTGCTGACGCAGCGTGCGCCACACGCGTCCCACAGGGCACAGCGAGGCGTCGTTGACGTCAGCCATATAAGTATAGCGCAGACAGAGCATGCTGTCCATGCCCTCATAGGTACCCAGCACCGGGAAAGAAGGAGCATTGCCGGCGTCGCCGTTCTTGCGGCCCCAAGTCATATAGAACATCGGTTCCACACAAGGGTTGGCGGCATACGCCGAATCCACCAGACGACGTGCAAAAGGAAACACCTCCTGTTCCACCTGGTTTTGCGGGAAAGAGGGCAGTTGGCTCTGTTCCTGAAGCACGACGACATCCCATGCGCCCTGGTTGATGAGCTGCATAGACTGGTTGGTGCAATGCTGCTGGAAAGTGCAGCCTCCGGGCGTGTTGCTACGGAACGAGAGTTCGTCGCCCATACTGGCAGCCACATCGGCAACCATCTGGGGTAGGTTGTTCACCGCCGTATAGCTGTTGCCGACAAAAAGGGCGGTGCGATGCTGCTGCGCCCTAAGAGGGCTGGCGACAGCAGCCATGAAGGTCAGCACGAGTAACAGACGGATTTTCATAGCCATAAAGGGACTCTTATGCTTTGATGCGGTTTTGGAGAGCCCTGAAGGCATTGTAGGCTATCAAACCGTTAGCCAACTCGATGGAGCGTTCGTCGACGATGAGGTTCGGGCGGTGGAGGTTGCTGAAAGGGGTTCCGGGCTCATGGATACCGATCCGGAAATAGCAGGCAGGGATTTTTTGGGCGAAGAAAGCGAAGTCTTCTGCCGTCATGCGCATGTCGAGCCATTCAACCTTGTCGTCGCCGAGGAAGGCACATGCATTGTCGTGAACCTGCTGCGTGCAGGCGTCATCGTTGACCACGTAGGGGTAGCCATAATCTATGAAGAGGTCGCATGAGCCACCCATGCTTTCAGCGATACCTTCCGAAATCTTGCGTATTTTCTCGTGCGCTTCGAGGCGCCATTTCTCGTCGAAAGTTCTGATAATGCCTTCCATCTTCACCTCGTCGGGGATGATATTGGTGCGGCCGCTGCCGATGAATTTTCCGAAGCTCAGGGTTGTAGGCATCATCGGAGAGGCGTTGCGCGAGACGACCTGCTGCAAGGCCACAACGATGTGGCTGGCGATGAGGATCGGGTCGACGCTGAGATGCGGTGTGGCGCCATGGCCACCCCTACCCTTGACAGTCCAGTAGAGCTCGTCGGTCGAAGCCATATATTTCCCTTTTCGCATGCCTACGCGGCCAAAATCCATCTCCGGCAGACAGTGGAAGGAATAAATCTCTTGCGGCATCAGGTCTTTGAAAAGGCCATCATCCATCATCATACGAGCGCCACCGGGGTACATCTCCTCAGACGGTTCGAAAATAAACATCAGGGTGCCACGCAGTTGTTCGCGAATCTCGCAGAGAATCTTCACAGCGCCAAGCAGCGAGCTGGTGTGCATATCGTGGCCACAAGCATGCATAACGCCATCGTTTTCAGAGGCGAAAGGCAGTCCAGTCTGTTCCTGAAGGGGTAGCGCATCGTAGTCGGCGCGCAGCGCCACGCAGTAGCTGTCGGGTTCGATGCCGCCACGGAGCACGGCCATGCATCCTGTTTTGCCGATTCCCGTCCGAGGTTCGAGGCCCATATCGCGCAAGCGGTCGGCCACGAAGGCCATGGTGCCGAATTCCTGCTGCGACAGTTCCGGATGGCGGTGCAGCCAACGGCGCCATTCGATGACTTCGGGGTTGATGCGATGGGCTATTTCTTTTATTTTGTCTATCATTTGTTCAGTTGATTAAAAACGGGGTTAGCATAAATGCTCAAAAATATTTCCATCAATTTGTCTCTTGCCGCCACCGAGGGAGCCTTGAAGGAGGCCTGCGTCACATATTCCATGAATTCCTCCATTTGGTCGGTGGTGTAATGGTCTTCGAAGTCCGCGCTGCTGCGCAGCAGGTCGGCGGCAATATAGTTGGTCTTATGCAGTTTGTAACCTTGATGGATGCGATGGTCTATCAAGCGTGCCAAGGCGGCGAAACGGTCATTCTTCACCAGTTTGGCACATTCCGCCACTTCGTCGGGCGAGATCGGCTCACAGACAGTGATATGCACGTCACCCTTGGCCTGGGAAATGCCCGCCATGATGCTTAACATATCCTCATGGACACTTTTTTCGTAGATACCTGTCAACTTGGTGTATTCCGCCAAGCTCTTCATGGTGTCGCAGGGTTCATACTCATAGCTCATGGAGACCGGGACGATGTTCAGCTTCGAGAAGTCAGCCTCGAAGTCACCCGTTCCCGCCATGCTGAACATTTTCAGAAGACCCTGGTCGGTACGGTCGTCGCCGTCTTTGGTGCGTCCGTTGCGTTGAGCAATCCACACCGAGTTCTTTTTCTCGAAGAGGACATGATGGATGTAGTGCGAGAGGAACACCGAGTTGTTGTAGAACTCGCGGCGGCTGCCGTCGCGGATGATTTTGAACATTTTGTTGAGGCGAAAGATGTCGACCATGAAGTCGTTCTGCATCAAGTTATTGCCGAAGCCAATCTCAGGCGTGACAAAGCCGTTGGAAATCAATGCCACATCGAGCAGACCAGCATCGAGGCAGATGTCGCGGTGGTTGGAGACAAAGAGATAGGCCTTGTCTTTCTCGAGATGCTCCAAGCCCTCGTATGTGAACGACGTCATGCTGTTCTGCTGGATTTGGAAAATCAACGGACGCATCACCATATACTGCAATTCGTCGCATGTAGTGATGCATTGCATCAACGACACGAAGACAGAGATGTCAGCCTTGGGGTTCATGGTCTTCACCAAGCGCTGGAACATAGGGCTGGCAGCCAGGCGGGCGATGGCAGCGGGGACATCCTTGCTGGTATAAGGTTCTATGCTGGAGAAATCAAATGATGTCATAGAAGGTGTGTTTATTATCTTGATTTTGGGTCAATCTGCAGATGATAAGCCTGTTCTTTCAGCAGCCCCCGATAGAAAGCCAGCACCGTGACTGTCGATCCCGGTTCCGCGACGAACGGTTCCGTGTAGCGGCGGAAGGAGCCGTCGCCGGTGTGATAGTAGAGGTTGGTGCCCTCCACCTCCCAATGGAGGGTGACTTTGCACATGCCGTCGGGTTGTTTTTCCGATGTCAGCCACGGTTTGAAGGAGCCGGGGCACACAGTGTAGTCGTTGGCTTCGAGACGCACCTTGTGACGTGCTATCTTTTGGCGGAAATGTTCCCAGTTCTTTTTTTCTGGAGGAGTCCACAGGTCTTCAGCTATGGCACACAGACGGGGCAGGAGCATGTATTCAGCCATCTCGGGTGTGTTGATGTACTCCGTCCATAGGTTGGCTTGGCCGCCGAGGATATGCACCTGCTGCGCCGGCGTCAAGGCAGCAGGCATGGGGTCGAACGAGTACGCTTTATGAAGGGTCACCAGCGAGTTGGGCATTGCCGGAGGTTGGTAGTCGGCATTGGCCTGGTAGAAGTTGAGGTAGCAATAGTCCAGCGGCGTCATGATGACATCGTTGCCACGGCGGGCAGCCTCTATGCCACCTTTGACACCTTGCCAAGACATGACGGTGGCGCTTTGCGACACACCGCCATCCAGAATTTCGTCCCATCCAATGATGTTCTTGCCGCGGGGTCTGAGGTACTTCTCAAGTTCCACAATCATCCAACCTTGCAAACCCTCCTCGTCTTTGAGGCCGAGCTGCTTGATACGCTGCTGACAACGGGGGCAACGTTTCCAGTTGTCTTTCACAGCCTCATCGCCGCCGATATGGATGTATTCATAGGGGAACAGCGGTATGATTTCGTCCAGAACATCTTTCAGAAACGCCATGACGCTGTCGTTGCCGCCGCAAAGGATGGCGCGGGGCGGCCAGTAAGGACCAAACTGGACGGTATAGGTAGTGTCGTCGTTGGCGCAAGCCAGTGAGGGATAGGCTTCCAGCACCGCGCAGCAGTGTCCTGGCACCTCAATTTCGGGTATGACGTCGATGTTGCGTTCGGCGGCATAAGCCACCACCTCTTCAATCTCCTCCTTGGTGTAGTATCCGCCATTGCTGCGGGGCTCGTCGGGGCGCGCCGGATCAGCCTCACCCCAAGGCTGGTTGTCGCGGTTCACGCGCCACGACCCAATATCATTGAGCAGCGGATATTTGGTTATCTCGATGCGCCAACCGTGGTCGTCGGTCAGATGCCAGTGGAATTTGTTCATCTTATAACTGGCCATGAGGTCCAGATGTTTCTTGATTTGCGACACGCCGAAGAAATGGCGAGAGACATCGAAATGGCTTCCACGCCACGAGAAGCGCGGAACGTCCTTGATTTTGCATGCCGGAAGTACGATACGGTTGTAGCGGACCACGGCGATATCTTCGGGCAGCATCTGTGTAAAAGTCTGGAAACCGTAGAACAGACCCCTTTCCGTATTGGCCGACACCTTCACATAGTCCTTGGTTACGTCAAGGAGATAGCCCTCGTCGCCCAGCGACATGTCGTACTCCTCATTCAGGATAAACTGGAGGCAGTCGGATTCCGGCTTGCCCACCAGGACCGGATTGAAATGCCATTGACGCAAAGCGCGAGAGATATACTTGATGGAAGCATCGTTTTGACCAATGTTGCCGACATAGCATGTCGTTTTGGTAGTCATTGCGAAAGTACCTTTTTCAAGGGTCATTTCCACCGGTTCGGGGATAATGGAGTAGCCTTCAACAATAACTTTCTTGCCACATGACGAAACAGCAAAAGACAGAACCGTCAATAGACAAACAAAATATACTTTTTTGTGCATTCTTTTCATAATTATACAAAAATGCAAAATTACAAAACATTTTCCTTATTGCGGAACAACGGTTTGCTTTTTTATTTTATTTTAACATTATAAAAAACATTTTCATAACAGGCAGGAGAACATTTTCAGCGCTATCGCAAAAAGCAGCCGGAATAGATGGCCATTTTTTTGCCCTCCGTTATACTTTTTTGTCCGAAACAAAGTTATAGCAAGAAAACACATCATGAGTAGCGCCACGTCGTTAAAGAAACTATTCTCAGACTCAGTTATATACGGACTCAGTTCCATTATTGGCAGGTTCTTGAACTACCTGTTGGTACCGCTTTACACATACAAGCTGGTGAACAGCGGAGAGTATGGTGTAGTCACCAACATCTACGCCTACACCGCGCTGCTTCTCGTAGTGCTTGTCTTTGGCATGGAGACCACCTTCTTCTATTTTGCCAACCAGCACAAAGAGAGGAGCCTACGGGTGTTTTCCACCGCCACATGGATGGTGACCATCGTGGCGGTCTGTTTTGTAGGGCTGGTGTTTCTATTCATAGGGCCCATCGCATCAGCCATGAATTATGCCGACCATCCTGAGTATATCAAGATTATGGCCACCGTCGTGGCCCTCGATGCCTTCCAGTCGCTGCTGTTTGCCTATCTCCGGTTTCAAGGACGGGCTTGGAAATTCGCCTCGCTGAAATTGCTCTTTATCTTCCTCAACATATCACTGAATTTGTTTGTGTTCCTCATTGCCCCAGGACTGTCCGACAGCCATGCCGAATGGATGTCGTGGTACCATGCGGACCAACAGGTGTACTACATTTTCCTGGTCAATCTGATAAGCACTTCTTTGGTTACGTTTGGCTTCCTGCCCGAAATCAAACATTTGCGGCACGGCATGGACACCGACATGATGCGCAAGATGTTGGGGTACACCTGGCCGCTGCTCCTGCTTGGCCTTGCCGGCATCCTCAACCAGGTGGCCGACAAGATCTGTTTCCGTTATCTTATGCCTGGTGCTGAAGGCGATGCCCAGTTGGGCATCTATGGCGCCTGCGTCAAAATAGCCATGATCATGGCCATGATAACCCAAGCATTCCGCTACGCCTACGAGCCGCTGGTGTTCAATGCCGGACGCAGCAAGGAAAGCAAAGAGAGCCAGGCCTTGGTGATGAAATATTTTGTCATCTTCACCCTACTGGCCTTTCTGGCCGTGATGGCCAACATGCGTATGCTGCAGCACATCATCGACCCAAAATATTGGGAAGGGCTTCGGGTCGTTCCTATTGTGATGATGGCCGAGATATTCATGGGCATCTATTTCAATCTGTCATTCTGGTACAAGCTGATAGCCAAGACCTGGTGGGGTGCCATCCTCTCCGCCATAGGGTGTGCCGTGCTGCTTTCCATCAACATTATCTTTGTGCCCCGCTATGGCTACATGGCCTGTGCCTGGGGCGGATTCTTCGGCTATGCGGTATGCATGGTGCTCTCCTACATCATCGGGCGCCACTACAACCCCGTCCCCTACCCCGTCAAGGCCATAGCAGGCTATTTTGCATTGGCCATAGCGCTATTTGCTGCAATGGAGCACCTCCCCGTTGAAGGCACCGCGCTCACCCTTGTGTGCAGCAATGCCCTCATGATGGTATACATCGGTGTGGTCTGCTACAACGAACGCGACATGATAAAGCATGCCTTGAAAAGACACTGACAACAGCGCCGCTAAGAGCAGGCCCACAGAGGCAAAGCAAGGTATGTTTCCGGGAAAAACGTCATAAGACCCATTCGCAAATCGAATAGGTCAGGCCATAATTGACATACTCCATTCCCGAGCAGGTAGAGTAACCATATTCTTCAAAATCTTCCTGTTCAAATTCATCGACATTGCCATCGTAGCGATAGCACCGGCACGTGCGGCGGCACGAGCCCATCAGTATCAGAAGAAGGATTCCAAGTAACAAGACGCGTTTCATAGAGAAGTGAGAAGGATTAGATGTCAGACAAAAAACTATTCAGATGAGGTCGACATAAACTGCGATACGCTGCGTTCCGACAGACTGTTGTAGCCATACACAGCCTTCACGGCGCCATCCTCGACGAGCACCACCTTGGGGAACGAACCCTCGACCAAGCGTATGAAGACACGGGAGGTAATATGGTATTGGCGAAGGTCGGCAGCATGGGAGTTTTCAACAAAGAGCCTGTAGAATTCCTCATGCTTGATTTTGGGAAAGACATAGCATACCCGAGAAGTGTCGAAGCCGTTACGCAAAGCGATGGTAGAGAGTTTTTCGGCTGTAAGCATGCATGCCGAACAGGTAGGGCTCAGAAAAGCCACGACATGCTTCCCTTCATCCAGACCGACCTCTGCCAGCAAGTCCGCATCGTCATCATTTTCAGGCGAAGGACTGACGAGTTCGCTGGCGAAAAGAGTGCTGTTGAAATGTTCCTGGTCGCCCGAGAAAAGCCAGCTGTCGGGAGGAGACAGAGAGAGCACCGTAATGAACGGCACGGCTATCAACGCCAACGAGACATACCAGCGGTCATAAAAGCGGAACGATGCGAAGAGACCCACCAAAAGCATAGCCATCAGCGCAATAAGAGCCTGAAAATAGAGGACATGGACTTTCAGGAACATATATGCCAACGCGACAGCCACCATGCCCAGATAAACAATCAGCACGAGCCACCAGCGCGGAGCCCAATCGACAGAGGCATACTTGAAAACAAAGAGAAGCAGCGCGATCAGCACAGCATTCTTGACGATAGACTGCACCGGGTCGAATGGCAGCAATTCGCCGAAGCAATGGCAACTGTCGGTGCGGCCCGACAGATGGGCATAGGCGAGGAAAACTATGAAAACCAGCAAGAAAAGTAGCGTCATAAGCACCGTAAAACGATGATGGCGGTGCGAAATAAGCGCCACACCCAGCAGGAGTTCGAAAATCAGAACCAGGCGCGATATGTACTGGCACAAAACCAGTGGAAAGAGACCGAAGCTGAAGACATACATCTCGAAGGCTTCGACGGAAATCAGCTTGGCCAGTGCCGAAAAGACGAACAAAACACCGACAAATATTTTCAACGACGAAGCCACAGCCGTCACCCACTTAGGCGAGGAAGGCTGTTGCGCCACAGGGTTCTCGCAAATCATTGGTTGGATATGCTAAAGATTGGAAGGGATGGTAGCCAACGTGTCGACGTCAAGTTCCTCGCAAGCAACCTTCTGGACCGTAACGACCTCTTCGCCATTGATGATGCGTTCGAGACCCATTTCAAGGATATGATCACATTTCATGCTGCGGTCCACATTGACCACCACCGTGTCGGGAGCGCCCTCTTTGGCAACACAATAGCAGTAGCGGCTTTTTCTGCACGAGGCGACAGAAACGACAATCAGTGCCGCCACCAACAACGGGATTATTTTCTTTATTTTCATAATCTTCGCGTTAATCATTTTCATAAGCTTCGAAATCAAAGTCCGTACAGAGGACCGAATCAGTCAGATCAGGGTGCAGGACCGGGTCAAGATCATAGAGTACGTAGCGCAGTTTGTCGCAAGTACCTTTGTCAATCTTGATAATGCGGATAGTCTGTCCGCCAAAGCCACCCTCGGAGCTTAACACCGAGCAGCGACAGGTGCGCTCTTTGGTACAGGCGCTGAACATGCACAACAACGCCATGGTACACAAGCAAAAAATCGCTTTTTTCATAAAACGAATCGTATTATAACACTTCAATTGAAAATGCAAAAATAAGATATTTTTTTGAAGCCCGAAAAAAAAAATCACAAAACACTGCAAATGAGCAAGCCATCACGAACGTCCAACATAATGTTTTCCACTCTTGCGTCGTGCTGAACATATTCATTGAAAGCATGGACTGTGAGTGTGTCGCGGTCATGGTTATGCTGCAGGTCGAGCACCTTGCGCCCCCACAGCGCGTTGTCGACCAGGAGCAGCGCACCAGGGCGCATGCGGGGCACCAGGAGGTCGTAATAGTCCTGCTGACTGCGCTTGTCGGCATCGATAAAGGCGAAATCTATCGTCCTCTTGTTGTCCTCGAAGAGCGTAGGGATGAGCGTGAGGGCGTCGCCGATATGGAGGTCGACCGCATGGCTGACTTGTGCCTGTTCCAAGTGGCGGAGGATGGTCTCCTTGCGTTCGTCATTTACCTCAAAGGTGTGCAATCTGCCACCGGGAGGCATTGCCGTGGCAATGAGCAAGGTTGAATAGCCCACAAAAGAACCCACTTCGACGGCACACTGCGGACGCACTGTGCGGCACAGCAGCGAAAGCAGTCGGCCCTCGTAGGGTCCGCAAACCATCTGAGGCTGTGCGGTATGCAGATGCGCCCAACGCTCCACGGCATCGGCCACATCGCCGGCAGGCGTGGAGTGACTTTCAAGATAATCCTCTAAAGAACTGACAGGCATCGGCATAGCGTTAAAACAGAGAGATTCTAAATCACTGGCATTCCCCGTCATCAAAGATTCTTAAGCATCTCTTCGAGAACCACCTCGTCCTTGATGAGCACATCGCGGGCCTTAGAGCCGTTGTAGGGACCCACGATGCCGGCAGCTTCCAGCTGGTCGATGATGCGTCCCGCGCGGTTGTAACCCAGCGATAGTTTGCGTTGCAGCAGCGAGGTGCTTCCGAACTGTGACGCCACCACAAGACGGGCAGCATCGTTGAAGAACTCGTCTTTGGCCTTGGCATCGAACTCCTTGTTGGGTTCGTCGTTTTCGTCGAGATATTCCGGCAGCAAGAAGCCTTCGCCGTCGGGATAACCCCGCTGCTCTCCGATGAAGCGGGCCAAGCGTTCAATCTCGTTGGTCTCAATCAAAGCACATTGGCATCTGACCAAATCCTTACCTGCCAAGGAGATAAGCATGTCGCCTCGACCAATCAGCTGGTTGGCGCCGCTGACATCGAGGATGGTGCGCGAGTCGATGGCCGAGATGACACGGAAAGCGATACGAGCCGGGAAGTTGGCCTTGATGGCACCCGTGATGATATTGGTAGTAGGACGTTGCGTAGCGATAATAAGATGGATACCCACGGCGCGAGCCAGCTGAGCCAGACGGCAGATAGGCAGCTCCACCTCTTTGCCTGCCGTCATTATCAAGTCGGCAAACTCATCGATAACCAGGACGATATACGGCAGATAGCGATGCCCATGCTCCGGATTCAGTTGACGGTTGATGAATTTGGGGTTGTATTCCTGAATATTGCGTACCTTGGCAGCTTTCAGCAAATCGTAGCGTTGGTCCATCTCGATACAGAGCGAGTTGAGCGTACGCACCACCTTTTTGACGTCGGTGATGATAGCCTCGTCGGAATCAGGAAGTTTGGCCAGATAATGGCGTTCTATGGCGTTATAGAGAGAAAGTTCCACCTTCTTGGGGTCGACCATGACAAACTTCAGCTCGGCGGGGTGTTTCTTGTAGAGTAGCGAGGCAATCACAGCATTGAGACCCACCGACTTACCCGTACCGGTAGCACCAGCCATGAGGAGGTGGGGCATCTTGGCGAGGTCGGTAACGAAGACATCGTTAGAGATGGTCTTACCGAAAGCCACAGGCAGCTCCGCCTTGGAATTAATGAAAGCATCGCTGGTGAGCATGGTCTTCATCGAGACAATCTGAGGATTGGTGTTAGGCACCTCGATACCTATGGTACCCTTGCCCGGTATAGGCGCGATGATGCGTATACCCAAAGCGGCGAGAGAGAGGGCTATGTCATTCTCCAGACTCTTGATTTTGGCGATGCGTATGCCCGGAGCGGGTTTTATTTCGTAGAGTGTCACGGTAGGTCCCGGCGAAGCGGTAATCTCGACAATGTCTATGCCGTAGTTGCGCAACGTCTCGACGATACGATCCTTGTTTGCCACCAGTTCAGAATTGGTCACCTTGACATTTTTCTTCTCCCAGTCTTCGAGGAAATCGGTGTTCGGCATCACGAAGTCCTTCAGATCCAGTTTGGGGTCATAGGGTTCATCAATGCCATAATGCACTCTGTAATCGTCAGGATCCATCTCTTCCTCATCTTCATCCACGTGCTCGTCCTCGACAGGTGACGGCACCTCAGGTTGCTCGTTGACAGTGAATATAGGTTCCTGGTCTGCCGGAGCGTCATCCTTCACTCCGGGACGGCCCGCCAGTCGGTTCAGCCTTTCGAACTCGTCATCTATGGATAGGGCTATAGGCTTGCCCACTTCCACTTCGTCGGTGAGGTCGTCGTCCTGCGAAGCAGCCTCTGCCGACTGACGCTGAAGTCTGTTAGCCGACCGAATATCATCCAGATGCGTCTCTTCGTCATAGTCGGCACCTTCGTCGTCGGTGTCGTCGTCAACCTCTTGGCCGGAATCACGTTTGCGTCCAAACAGGCCGGCAAAAAAATGTTTGCGCGGTTTCACCTCCTCGTCAGAATCAGGTTCTGCCTCATCGACAACAGGCGACTCGGAAGCTTTTTTCTCATCCACAGTCACCTTCTCTTTGCGTTCGGGCAGCGGGATGCGCACATGATGGACCATCACGAGGAACAGGCATGCCAAGAAGAGCAGCAAGATGGGCAGACCGATATGAAGCAACGAGAAGAGTCCCCTTGCCAGCTCCGTACCCACGACGCCAGCCAAAGCGGCCCCCACGGTAGACTGTTCACCATCGGCGGGATTGGCGATCCAGCCTATCGCCACCGACGTCCACAACACCCAAAAAAGGACCGACCATAGGCATTTGCGGAAACGACGAGTGTCGCCCCACAGCGAGGTGGGTGGCTTGCTGTCGGGCTTGGTCTGGCGGTTGGTGACTATCAGCCGCAAGCCATAGACAAACAGCAAGAAACAGAGACCCAAAGCCGCGATACCGAACCCTCCGCTGGCGACAACAGATGCCAACCAGTTGCCCAAAGTGCCACACCAGTTGTCGACAGGCTCAGAACCGGAGATCACGAATGCCAGCAAGTAGCTGACCACGGCGACGGCCACATAGACAGCAATAAGCATATAGAATGCGCCCCGGACGATGGCAAATTGAGGTGATGTCAGGAAATTTTTCAGGCCGCCCTCTTTGGTGGGCTTCACTTGTTTCTTCTTTTTTTTCTGCATGGATAGGGAGGGAGGATGTGCTGCTTATTTATGGTGATGTATATTGTGCAAACCGCTTGCACCGATGGGAGCCACCGGCACAAGCGTTATGATTTACAATTTGTTAATAGAATATCCGACGACTATTCGTTCAGATATTCCATTTCTTCGGCAATCTGTTTGAAGAGAGCCTCGAGCGTCTCGTTGGGGATTTCCTCGTAGCCGCTGGGGAGGTACATGTCGACTTCTTTCACCTTGCCCTTCTTGATTTCGGTAGCGGTGAGCGTCAACTGGCGTCCTTCACCCATGTCGCGGGTGAATTCAAGCGCCACGCCGTGAATACCGTTGAAGAGGAAGTTGTTGGCGGGACCCATAGTCTCGTTGTACCACACGGTCATCGGATGGTCTTCGCCCTCTTCATCAAACACATGAAAGATAGCTTTTTTAGCTTCAACACCGCAGATGGTGCGCGTTTCGCCGTTGACATATTCGATGTAGAAACCCTCGGTGACGGGGATAGTCAAGCTGTCGATGTCCTGCTGCGTGTACGTATGCTTCACCAGAATCTTGCTGGGACCGTTGTAATCCAGTTCCACTTCATTCTGCTGAAGGAACATCATAATCATGCTCAGGTCCATGCAGTTGGTCTGGTTATTACCGTCGACAAGAACAGAGTTAACCATCGGGCTGTTGGTAAACAGAGTGCTGCTTGTGGTCGCTTTGTTGTCGAAAAGCTTCACCTCGGCAGTAGCATACTCGGCAGGAATCTGCAAGGGAGTCTCACCCGTTGACGTAGCCGAGTAGACTATGGTGCCACGGAAATTGTTCTGCGCAAACAAAGCGCTCATGGAAAGAACGGCAAGAGCCGCTGTAAGGAATACTTTCTTCATGTTTATCAGAATAATAATGTTTCTTTTTTTGATTAAAATGCAATAATACCAAAATGTTGTAAGAGTAACGCGAGAAAAACGATAATATTTTAGTCACGTCGAAAAAAAGCGGGACAAGCCATATTTCTACATCAGAGGGTGGCGTTTTTCAGGCGTCAGTCCTTCTGAGAGAATTCCTTGATGCGCTGCTCTTCGCTGCGGCGGCAAACGAGGATCTGACCGTTCTTTTCGGAGACGATGTATCCGTCAAGGCCTTGAAGGACCACTTTGCGGGCGTCTTCCACATGCACGACACAGTTGTCGCACTCATAGAGATGCACATTTCCCACAGTACCGTTATTGTTTTCATCTTTAGCCAGTTTCTCATGCAAAGAAGCCCAGTTACCCAGGTCGCTCCACCCGAAATCAGCGGGGTGAGTAAAGACCAAGCCTTCAGCAGCGGCAGGTTCCATAACAGCAAAGTCGATAGAAATCTTCTCGCATTGGGGGAAGAGGGTCTCCACGTCGCCAGAGGAGCAGATACGGTCCATGGTTTCGGCGATGGCGGGCTTGTATTTACGGATGGCCTCCATGATGGTTTTGACGTTCCAAACAAAGATACCCGCATTCCACAGGTAGTTGCCAGCAGCCAGGTAACGCTTGGCGGTATCGGCATCCGGTTTTTCCTTGAATTCCTTGACGTTATAGATTTCGCCAGAGGCCTGAGCGGCCGTCTCGACATAGCCGTAGCCCGTTTCGGGACGCGAGGGCTTGATGCCGATGGTGACGATGACGTCGTTGGAAGCGGTGAACTGCAGCGCATTGCCGATGACACGGCGGAACTCGTCGGGTTGCAGCACCACGGCATCGGCGGGTGTCACGACGACATTGGCTTGCGGATTCTCTTCCCTGATGCGCCAGCAGGCCCAGGCGATGCAGGGCGCCGTGTTGCGTGCCGCCGGTTCGGCGAGGATATGCGACGCAGGGATTTCGGGAAGCTGCTGACGGACGATATCGACATAGGCGGCATTGGTCACCACCCAAAAGTTAGACATGGGGCAGAGACCCTTGAAGCGGTCGACGGTAAGCTGTATCAGCGTGCGGCCACAGCCCAGGATGTCGATAAACTGTTTGGGGTATTCAGGAGTGCTCAGCGGCCAGAAACGGCTACCGATGCCGCCAGCCATGATAACGATGTGATTATTATCCATAGAGAGAAAATGTTGGAAGGTGATGTTAAGAGACAACAGCGGGCATGAGACAAAAAAGAGGAGCTTGTGGGCTCCTCTAATATCTGTTCGTCATACCCTCTTAGTAATTACGTATCACGCAGACTTTGAAGCGCATGGCATCTTTGTTGATGTCTGCAGCGCCGAAATCGGTGGGACAGATCTTGAAGGTGACCTTACCGCGTTCGATGTCGTATTCGATGCGTTCCTGATAGTCTCTCAAATTGCCGTTATCGTCGTAGTAGGCATCGTGATTGATGGTGAAAGGCAACAGGTTGTCGCGATTGTCATTGTCGATGTAATAGACGAGCACAACGCCGCCATCGATGACGTCAGGTGTGATGTCGATGTTCTCCCATTCGGAGTAGTAGTAATTGGTTTGGTAGGTACCATCGTCAAAAGTAGTGATGGCGGTATCCCACTGGTCGCTGTGTACGTTGTAGTAGCGGGTAAGCACATGGGCTTTTTCGCCGCAACCAGACAGCAAAACTACCATGGCAATCAAGGGTAACAATAACTTTTTCATTGTTTTATGATTATGTTTAAAAATTATTCCGACATTGATTATCAATGCAAAAATAGTCTATTTTTTTTATTTAGCGGTAATTTTTTGTTTTTTTATGAAATCACAGCACCACGGAGGGCTTTATTTCAGGTGCACAACCGTCACGCCGTCGCCGCCCGAATTGAGTGGCGCCGACGTGAAGTCGGCGACCTCGGGGGAGGCATGGAGATGCTGACGGATGAGGGTTTTCAGGATGCCGTAGCCCTTGCCATGCAGCACACGCAACTCCTTTTCGCTGAGCAGCTGGGCATCGTCGAGGAAATGCTGCAGCTCCGACAGCGCCTCGTCGGCCCGGTGTCCGCGGAGGTCGAGGGTGGTATTGAAATGGGTGCGCTTCTCGTTAATATCGTCGTAAATAGACTGGAAACGACTGTTTTGGCGCTGCGTTTTGTCGACGGGAATGTTCTTCTTGCGCGTCTTCACAAGGCGGCTAATGGGAATGGTCATGCGGATGCTGTTGCTTTCGACGACAGCTTTTTTGCCTTTGATTTCCACAAGTTGGCCGAAGGTGTCGTTGCCGTCGATGCGGACGATATCGCCCACCTGGAGCGGACCCTCGGCGGTGTCGTTTTCCGTAGGCGCCGCGGTGTCATGTTCCGACTGTTTGCCGGCATCGCGGGAAGACAGGCGTTGGCGCTTCTGCTGTTCGCGCTGACGCTGATGAGCCTCTTGCTGCTGTTGCAGCGCCTCGGCGTCGCGGCGCATCTGTTCGCGAGCCTGCTGGGTGCGTTCACGTTCGGCGTTGCTTTCCTTGATTTCCGCAATGGTGCGTTCCACCGTCCTGTTGGCATCGGCGATGATCTGGCGAGCCTGCTGGCGGGCTTCGCTCAGCAGCTCGTAGCGTTTTCCTTCCAGCTTGTCGGTGAGGGCCTGATATTTCTGTATTACCTCGTTGAGGAACTGGTCGGAGACCTCCAGTTCGGTACGCTGACGGGCAATCTCTTCCTTGTCCAGTTCTATCTGCTGCAACTGGTGTTCGAAATTGAGCATGTCGGTACCCACCTTGCTTTCAGCAGCTTCCAGTATGTCGAGGGGGAACCCTATCTTGGTGGCTATCTCGAAGGCGAAAGAGCTGCCGGGATGGCCCACCGACAGACGGTAGAGCGGCATCATGCGTTCGGTGTCGAAGAGCATGGCGCCGTTAAGGATACCCTCGTAGCGGTCGGCAAGGAGCTTGAGGTCAGCGAAATGGGTGGTTACCACGCCAAAGGAGCCACGGCGGTAGAGCTCCTCGAGCAAGGCTTCGGCGATAGCGCAGCCAGAGCGAGGCTCGGTGCCACCGCCCAATTCATCGAGGAGGAATAGCGTGCTGTCGTCGGCGACAGCAAGAAGCTGTTTCATATTCTGCAGATGCGACGAGTAGGTGCTGAGGTCGTTTTCGAGCGACTGCTGGTCACCGATGTCGATGAAGACGCTGTTGAAGATGCCGAATTCCGACGTTTCGCGGCAGGGCACCAGCAGACCGCACTGCAGCATATACTGTATGAGGCCTACCGCTTTGAGGCACACCGACTTGCCGCCGGCATTGGGGCCCGAGATGACAAGGATGCGTTTGTCGCCGTCGAGACTGAGGCTGAAGGGCACCACCTCTTTGCCCTGTGCGCGATGGTTGAGGTAGAGCAGCGGATGGCGTGCGTCAATCCAGCCCATCATCGGGCGGTCGTTGACAATCGGCATCACCGCATTGATGCTCAGCGCAAAACGTGCCTTGGCACGGATAAAATCGATACGTGCCAGAAACCAGTAGGCATTGATGAGGCTGTCCAGCTGAGGGCGCATGTAGTCGGTGAAGCGGGAGAGTATTTTTTGGATTTCGTGGCGTTCGGCGAATTCCAGTTCGCGGAGGTCGTTGTTGAGTTCCACCACCTCAGCAGGTTCGAGGAAAGCCGTCTGTCGTGTTGCCGACTCGTCCTGGATGATACCCTTCATCTTGCGGCGGTGCGTGTCGAGCATCGGTATCACCATGCGTCCGTTGCGTATAGTCACTTCCGCATTTTCGGGAGCCCAGCCTTCACGCTTGGCGCGGCTCAGCGAGCGACCGATCTGAGCGTCGACTTCGTTGCGTTTCCGGTTCATCTGGCGGCGTATATCGAGCAGTTCGGGCGAGGCGTCATCATAGATTTCGCCTTTGTCGTCGACAATTTTGTCGAGACACTTCAATATGTTGGCGTCGAGCTCGATGCGCTGTGCCAGAGCCGTCAGCTCCGGATATTTTTCGCCATTGTCGGAAACGAAGAATCGCAGGCAGGAGGTGATGGTGTGCAGCGACGCCTTGAGGTCGACGAGGGCCTCAGGGTCGACAACGGTGCCACCCACTTTGAGGCGCGTCAGTTCCTCGCTGAGGTCGAAGAAATCCTGCGAGGGGAAACTGTTCTCCATCAGCAGTATCTGGCGGAATTCCTCGGTCTGGCGCAGCTCGCGGCAGATGCGCTCACAGTTGCTGCCGAACGTCATCTCGCCCACCATGCGCTCAGCCAGTCTGTTGGTAGTTTCTGCCGCCACAAGGTCACGTATTTTGTCGAAAGAAAGTCGTTGTTCCATAATATGCTCCTTAACGTAAAACACTATCTGAAAAGTATATTACACCAAAAAAGATTTGCAAGATTCATAAC
The DNA here is from genome assembly GCA_946542135.1 of uncultured Bacteroidales bacterium. GTDB lineage: Bacteria > Bacteroidota > Bacteroidia > Bacteroidales > P3 > Colimorpha. The sequence continues at coordinate 2,863 of CAMNKG010000003.1, read as the reverse complement.
ACGGCAGGGCTTGCATCTCAAACAGCTGTCAATCTTTCGTATAAGCATATTTTAGTCCGTTTTTCCAACAGCAAAAATACGAATTTTTCATTTTTCCAACACCTTTTTCTATAATTATATCCATTTTCCCAACATAAAAACTCGGCTTTTCATCCATTTTTCCAACTTTCAGTGTCTACTTTGCGTGGTGCAACATTTTCATGGTGCTTCGGTCTCACTTTTCGTGGTGTTTCATTTCAGATACATCGTCGAAGTCGAGGTTGAAGGGCCAGTGGTGGCGGAAGGTGTCGAGTGCTTGTGCCGAGATGTTGGCACTGATGATGCGTTCGTCGGGACTGTTGGCGTCGGGAGAAGGGGGTATTTCGCTCATGGGCAAGCCTTTGTAGTCGACGATGGCAGAGCAGCCGGCATAGTTGATGCCGGTGCCGTCGCGACCCACGCGGTTGCAGCCTACGACGTAGGCCAGATTCTCGATGGCGCGAGCCTTGAGGAGAGTGGTCCACGCCGCATGGCGCGATCCAGGCCAGTTGGCGCAGACCAGCAGCAGGTCGTAGTCGAAGTCGGCCGTGTTGCGCAGCCACAGCGGGAAGCGCAGGTCGTAGCATATGGCGGGGCGGATGTGCCATCCGCGCCATTTCACCACAGGGCGACGCGTGCCGCGGCCCAGCTGCGAGGCTTCGCTGCTCATGCGGAAGGTGTGGGCCTTGTCGTAGTAGTCGCAGGTGCCGTCGGGACGCACCAGGTGCATCCTGTTGTAGACGATGCCATCGTCGTTGACCGTCCAGGTGGCGGCAAAGAGCGCATCGTAGCGTTGCGCCATGCGGCAAGCGAAATCGTAGGTGGGGCCATAGGGAGATTCCGCCTGGCGGGCCATATGGTCACCGAAACCGGTGGTGAAAGTCTCGGGAGCGACAAGGATGTCAGGATTTTGGCTGCCGTCGGAAGGCAAAGCCGACGCGTAGTCGTCGATGGCTTCTTCCACCTTGTTGAAGTTGGCTTCAGGATTCTCCCAGATAATATTTTGCTGAAAAACAAGAATATTCAGATTGCCTTTTCTTTCCACCTTTTAAAGTATTTCGTTTGGTTTTTGGTTTTCGTTTTGGTATTTGTTTTTGTTTTCGTTTTGCTTTTGGTTTTCGTCACCCTGTCACTGACAGTTACACACATAATCCCATCGTTTGCGAGGCGATGGCAGAAGATCCTCGATAGCCTGCTGGTCGTCGTAGGTCATGGGGCATACCCTCATGTCGATGACGCGCAACGTGCGGTCCAGCGCCACGAACGATGGTGGAAAAGCCACCACGCCGGTACACCAGATGATAAGTTCCTCGAGACGCGAAAGTTGGCTCAACTCATCTGGCAGATCCAGAATGGGGTTGCGGCTCAGATTGAGGATACGCAGACGCGACAAGCTTCCCACCTCGGGAGGGATGACGCGAAGCTTGTTGCGACGCAGAACCAGCTCTTCGAGTTGCGACAGCGAGGCAATCTGCGGCGGGATGCTGTCGATGAAGTTGCATCCCAGATCCAAGACCCTGAGGTTGCGGAAGGTGAAAACCTTGGGAGGAATCTGGCGCAGCCTCTTGTAGCGCAGTTTCAAGACGAATACCGAGTCAGGGTTTCTGACCTCTTTCAAAGACTTGTATACGCGGTCGCGCTGAGCCGAAGCCACCAACGCCATAGAGCACAGCAGCATAAGGAGCATGATTTTTTTCATCGGTTTTCCTCCCATATTTTTTTTGCCAAAGCTTTATCGTTTTGCAGCTGAGCCACCAGAGCATCGGCTGAAGGGAATGGGCAAATGTCGCGCATCCGCTTCAGGAAATGCACCCTGAGTTTCGCGCCATAGAGGCTACCGGAAAAGTCGAGCAGATGCACTTCCAGCACCGGCCTATCCTGATGGAACGTAGGCTGAGGACCCAGATTGGCCATGGCCGGCAGCGACTTGCCATCGCACTCCACGCACATGGCATAGACGCCCTCGCCAGGCAGCAGTTTACCCTGACCCGACACCGCCACGTTGGCTGTGGGGAAACCCAGCGTGGTGCCCACGTGGCGACCCTGTACGACGACGCCCTCCAACGCATAGGGGGCACCCAGCATGGCGTTGGCCGTCATGATGTCGCCGGCACACAGCAGACGGCGTATCTTGGTGGAACTGACCTCGATGCCGTTCACCGTCACAGCCGAATCCCTGACAATTTCGAAACCCAGTTGCGAAGCCAGAAGCGGCAGCTGCGAGAAGTCGTCGCGGCGACGGTTGCCGAAAGCATTGTCGTAGCCCAGCAGCAAGGCGCGCATATGCAGTTTTTGGAACAGTACCGACTGTGCATATTCGCATGCCGAGAGCGATGCCAGACGCTGGTCGAAAGCCTCCATGACGACCGTTTCCACGCCACACGACTCCAGGAGTCTGAGTCTTTCCTCGTAGGTAGAGAGCATCTGCGGCTGCCATTGGGGGTCCAGAAGCTGACGCGGATGGCGCTCAAAAGTGACCACCAAGGGACGTAAAGACATGGTAAGCGACAGGGAGCGGAGCGTAGCTATCAGCTTGCGATGACCGGCATGAACACCGTCAAACATGCCGACGGTGACAATCGAATCCGAGCCTAACGAGTTGATATCAGATATATTGTAGACTTTCATTGCACAAAAATGGGATTACAAAATTACAAAAAATTTGTCAGATTAAAAAAAAGTAGTATTTTTGCAATCTCAAAATTAAACAATTATATCATTTAAAAACTTTAAAAACAATTAATTATGCCTGCAAGAATCAGATTACAACGTCATGGTAAAAAGAATCAACCTTTTTATCACATCGTCGTAGCGGATGGTCGTGCACCTCGTGATGGTAGATTTA
>CAMNKG010000002.1 GCA_946542135.1 uncultured Bacteroidales bacterium | reverse complement strand
CGGTTAGTCATTCGGACTATTGCATTAGATTAGATCTTGATTATTTTGCACCGTTGGTGGCAACCGAGAATTGGATCTTAATGCTGTGGTTCTCTTTTTCTTTGGGGTACATCTCTTCGGTAATGACAGGGAGGATGGCGGAGAAACTATGGCCGCCGGGGATGGTGATGGACTGGGCATCATAGGGGTCGTAAAACATATTGTCGCGGATGGAATAGAGGGTGGTGGAGAATGCATCAGAGTGCGAATGTGTTATTGTGTCGGCTCCGAGGATGTAGAGCTCAACAAGGTCGTCGCTACCTACTACGTGATTATGAATAAACTCTGGTTTTCCGCCAGTATAGGACAGGCCGCCTCGGTGCAGGGTGATGCTCTTGCCCAAAGGCACGGTGTCTTCGAGGATGATGAAGGTGTTCTTTACGGGTCGGTCGTCGGCATCCAGCAGATTCTCGGAGGGCACGCTGACTATCTTCGCCGCGCCGTGGTTGCTTGTCGCCGTCAGCTGCATAGTGCTGTCGTGGTCGCCGCCGAAGCTAACCGAGTAGTCTACAATGTATTCTATCTTGTCCTGGTCATCCCAATCAGAGCCCATTTGGGGACTTCGATTGCAACCGGCCAGCATCGACAATACCATCAAAACCAATATTATAAGTCTGTTTTTCATAAATAATGATAGCCGATTTTGCGTGCAAAGTTACAAATTAATTCCAACATTCGGTATCACTGCCGTTAAATTGCAAGGCACAAAACGGGAACCGCGACGCCGAAGTGCTGATTATTTATGGACAAGCGCGCAACAAAGGCAATCGTGGTTTCAAGAAAACAAGTTTTGTGTATAAGTAATTGAAAAAAAAATTTTTACACAAAGCCAAAATAAGCTGTAGTTTTTTTCGTTTGAGTTACGTTCTATAATTATAGAATGGAAAAAGCGGCGACAAAACATAGCACCGCCAGATTGCAGAAAAACGACAAAAAAACAACTAAAATACAATATAATATGACAAAAAAAGCCCAATTCACTATTATTCTGGCCACGATGCTCTGCACGGCTGTCTTTGCCCAAACCAACAGGTCGCAGAACCACAGAACGCAGAGCAACGCAACGCCAAGCTACGGTACTTTGAGCGACGAAACCCTTAGCAACGCGATGCAAATCAAAATTATGCAAATCAATGCGATGCAAAAAGATTGGGCCCCTATCTACGGAACACAAACCGCAGCAAGCGGCAAAGCGCGAATAAACAGCGCCAAGGTATCGGCCCATCTTGCAAGGATGTCGAACAGCACGGCATCCAGCAATACCAAAGGTGGTGTCAGGTCGGTCGACGCGCTGGCGACACTGCAGGTGCGATGCGACGCCGCAAAGTTCTTTGGTCGCTACGGTTGTCGCCTGATTGACAGCATCGGCAGGATTTATATCATAAATGTTCCGTTGGAAGCGGTGCCGGCACTTTCGAACAACGACACGCTGCAACGACTTGAGGCCGAGCGGATGCCGCGTCCGGCGATGGACGTGACGCCCGGCCAAGTGAACGCCAACGGCGTATACAGCGGCACGGGCTTGCCGCAGGCCTACACCGGCGCCGGAGTGGCTGCCGGAGTGTTCGACAGCTATTACGACTTCACGCATCCCGCCTTCCGCGACGCCAATGGCAACCTACGCATCAAGTACTACTATGATTTCCACTGGCCAAACACCGACGGCACGATGGGCCACGCGCTGGAGTCGCCTTCTGAAATCGAGGCGCAGCAGCATTCGCTCTACACCTACAACGGCGTACACGGCACGCACGTGACCGGCATTATGGCCGCCTCGCCCGTCAACGGACGCTACGCAGGCATGGCCCCCGAAGCCGACATTTACCTGGCTGACTTCAACAGCGACCGCAACCAGTTTGAGAATCCCGACGAGCACACTTCGGCCACGGCAGTGCTGGGTTTCAAATACATATTCGACCGCGCCGAGGCCGACGGCAAGCCGTGCGTCATCAACTTCAGCAGCTGCGAGAGCATCACCCTGGTGCGCCAGCGCCAGCTTGAGGGCGAGGCGCTGCAAGCGCTGGTGGGTCCGGGCCGCATCATCGTGGCCGGAGCCGGCAACGACGGCACGCGCGCCTGCTATCTGGAGAAAGCGGCCGACGTGCTGCAGGCCGGCACTGGCATCGTCAACGGCCTGTACAGCGGTGGCAGCATCGACATCGACCTGGTGACAACCGGCAACCAGACGGTGCGTTTCGACTTCTTCGGAATGGCCCTGTCGGGCGGCGGCATTGAAGGCACCATCATCTTCAACACCGACAGCATCGACACGCAGAACGGCAGCCATTTCACCACCACCGTCAGTATGGGCGAGGTGACGATGGATGTCACCCTGAGCCCCTACAACGACCCGCGCGGCACGGTCTACCACATCGCCGCGACGCTGCCCAACATTGCCTACCTCTACCTGTGTGGCGCCACAGTGCTGCTATCGGGCAACAATGCGGCGTGGATGTATGGCGACATCAGCTTCAGCCCCTTCGCCAACCTCGAAAACGTGCCTCAATACGCCTATGCCCTGCCGGGCTACTCCGTCTCGTGGCCCGCCTGCCTGCCAGGCATCATCGCCGTTGGCGCAACGGGCTACAAGTCGACCGTCACCAGCATCGACGGCGAAACCAACTACGACTTCGTGATGTTCGAGCCCGACCAGCCGGGCCATCTGGCCAAATTCTCGTCGTGCGGACCCACCTTCGACGGCCGCATCAAGCCCGACGTGGTGGCACCGGGATTCAACATCATCGCCCCCTACTGCAGTTTCTATGAAGACTTCGACGGCATCAAGAAGAGCATCACCTACCAGACCACCTACAACGGCAAGGACTACTACTACCTGGCCGAGTCGGGCACCTCGATGTCGTCGCCCGTCGTGGCCGGCGTCATAGCCCTCTGGCTGCAGGCCAAACCCGACCTAACGCCACAGCAGGCCCTCGAGGTCATCAGCCGCACCTCGTCGCACCCCGAAAGCAACCTCTCCTACCCCAACAACACCTACGGACACGGACAGATAGACGCCTATCGCGGCTTGCTCGAGGTACTCAACCTGCCCGTCGCCATTCCAGAGCTGAGCACCGAACAGCCCAAGGGCGTGACCTTCCGCGTCGAAAACCGCCACCTCTATGCCGACTTCGGTAACCAGCACCCCAAGCGGATGATTTTCAACATCTACACCATCGATGGTCGCCATGTGATGAATCAAAGCGGACGTGCCGACATCGACCTCGGCCGTCTGCCCAACGGCGTCTATGCCGTGCAGCTGCTGACCGACAGCAAGTCCTCCACTGGCTCAACGCTGATACGCCTGCAATAACTCACCAAAGACAGATACGAAATGTGCCGGAGGCACTGACTCTCCGAGGCCGGCATTAAGAGGAACTTCTGGAACTGTTCTGCAAGCAAAAACCCACCAAGAACGAAATCGAACAGCTGAAATGATATCAGATGAGATCCAAAGACTGCTTTGGTTCAGGATTCTTTGATTCTGAGTTTTTTAAAGAAATAGTCGGCGAGTTCGAGGATGCCTTACGGAAACAAAAGTCTAAAGGCAAGAAAAAGCTACAAGCGAGCGGCTATTTCTTGTTGGGATGCAGTTTCTGGTCCATTTTCAGACCCCAGCGAAGCTGCTTGACGGTAGACTTGTTGAGGTAGGTCTGTCCTTCGAAACGGCCAACAGGGAAGTAGAGCAACAGGCGCTTACCGCCCAGGAGTTTTTTCTTCACTTCGCAGACCAGCTGTATGTCGTCGCCAAGGCGGTCGCCAAGCGTAGTCATACGAGCCGGCATTTCGCGAACGGTTCCGGCCTCCTGTTCGAAGAGCGAGAGCATCTCGTCGAGGAAATGCAAAGCCTCGTCGCGAGAGTTGCCAAGCCACAGGCAAGCCTCATAGATATTGCTTATCGACGCCGAGCTTCTTGGTGTGGACACGCTAAGTATTTCATCCACACGCGCAATGCTCAAATAGTAGCCGAAAGAACCGTCATCGTCGGTATAGGAAAAGACGGTATAGACTTCGTCGTTCACCGATATTTCGGTCGATTCGTAGCGGACACCCGGGGTGTAATTCTGGGCACATGCCGGCAATACGGCAAGCAATACGGCAGCCAGAAAGGCGAGGAGATTTTTATTGATCATAGTTCGGAAGTTATGTGTTTGCATGAAAAGGTTCGTTACTTGTTTTTGAGGGGTTCGACATGAAGGGTGATGTGCGTATGAGCGCCGAAACGTTGCTTCAGTGCACTCTCAATCATGCAGGTACAGTCGTGGACGACTCTCAGCGGCATGTCGCCGTCCATACGTATGTGCATTTCGATGGCATAGTGGTTTCCGATGCGGCGAGTACGCAGATGATGCGGGTCGTGGACCTGAGGGAAGGACAAGACGACGGCAAGGATTTCCTCCTCTACCTGGTCGGGGAGCGACGCCTCAAGCAGTTCGTCGAGGCCCTGCTTGTCGAGTTTGAGCGCCACGCGGAGTATGAAGACAGCGACGACGAGAGAAGCCAAGGGGTCGAGGACCGTCCAGCGGTCGCCCAGCAGGATGGCGCCACCGATACCCACAAGGGTGCCCAACGAGGAGAGCGCATCGCTGCGATGATGCCACGCATTGGCTTCGAGAGCAGGCGACTGCAACCGGCTACCCTTGCGCACAGTATACTGGTAGACAGCTTCTTTGAGTACCACCGACACCACGGCAGCCCACAAGGCCAGCATGCCCGGAGCGGGGAGCTTGGCGCCATGGAACCATTGCCACAAAGCCACAGAGCCATGCCAGCCGATGCCCACAGCCACGCAGACCAAGGCAAGGCCGATGAGCGTGGTGGCCAGCGTCTCGAATTTGCCGTGGCCGTAGTCGTGACTACGGTCTTCCGGCTTGCCGCTGATATGGACGAAGAGAATCACCACGGCGTCGGTGAGCAAGTCGGAGAGCGAATGGACAGCGTCGGCCGTCATGGCGGCGCTGTGGCCCACAATGCCCGCCACGAACTTGAAGGCCGTCAGCAGCACATTGGCGACACTGCCCACCAAGGTGATTTTGAATATTTGGTTTTCACGGTTCATATGATACAAAGTAACGAACTTGCGGTGCAAATAGTATGCTGAAAGATGCGAGAAAAGGAAAAAAAACAGCCCAACGGCACGATGCCATCTTCAGCAAGTCGTAGTTTTTATGTACTTTTGCAATCCATACAACAACGACCCAGACGATGAAAAAAAGCATTTATCTCACTCTGACTCTAATGGTTGCCATGGCGGTTGCCAGTTGTGGCAGCAGCAAAAAAGGTGAAAGCAATGTGCACGGCACGGTGACGACGCAAAGCGCCGCAGAATTCCGCGAGACGATAGGTCAACGCGATATGATTCTCATAGATGTGCGCACCCCAAAGGAATATAGCGAAGGGCATATAGCAGGAGCGCAGAACATCGACGTCAAAGCCTCTGATTTTGCAGAACGCATCAAGGATATCAAGGGACGGGTAGCTGTCTACTGCCGTGGCGGCAAACGCAGCCTCGCTGCCGCCGAGCAACTCAGCAACCAAGGCTGCACCGTGTACAATCTGAAGGGCGGCATCATGGAGTGGCAGTCGGCAGGATACAGCACAACAACCGAATAGACAAGCACTTATGAAGAACCTCCGACACCACATACTATTCCTCCTCCTTGTCAGCGCCACCGCCGCGCTGCAAGCCCAAAGCCCATGGCTGAGTGCCGACGACATGCCCAACGCCATACGTTTCCTGCCTGCGCCGCCCGACAGCACATCGGCAGCCTTTGCCTACGATGTAGCCCAATACCAATGGGGCAAGGAGCAACGCAAAGACAGCGTGCGTTTGGCCATCGCCGTGCGCGATGCCGTATGGTCGGTAGAGACCATCTGCCATGAGTTTTCCGCACCCTTTGGCGTGAAGTTGTCCAAGGAGGACACCCCCGAGATATACAAGCTCCTTGTGATGTCGCTGATCACGACCGACCAGGCCGGCAAACGCCCCAAAGACTATTATCAGCGAAAGCGGCCCTACGTCCGTTTCGGCGAGCCCACCATCGCGCGTGGCGACGAGGAAGCCTTACGCCACAACGGTTCGTACCCCTCCGGCCACACCCTGCTGGGTTGGAGCGCCGCCCTGCTGCTGACAGAACTCAACCCCGATGCCGCCGACACCCTCATGGCGCGCGGATACATGTATGGTCAGAGCCGCGTCATCGCAGGATACCACTGGCAGAGCGACGTCGATGCTGCCCGGCTGACAGCCAGCGCCGCCGTGGCCCGACTGCATGCCGACAAGCGCTTCCGGAAGCAGATGCAACGAGCCCGCAAAGAATATGCCCGCAAAGCAGACCCCTCCCCCACCCGACAGTTTGAGAAGCGGCTTCAGAAAGCAGCGCGCCGCATGATGTCGGCCGAAGAATTCGAGCAAGCAGGACTAAGACTCAACGACATGGAACAATATTTCAACGGAAACATCGTGTCGTACTCCGTAGCCTTCAACGAGGCCATAGACCAATACAGCCGTCAGCTGACAACCTTTCTGTCGATCCACGGCTTCTATTTCGACATCCACACCATCGCAACGCTGAGACTATACTGTGCGCCAGACGGAACTGTACGCTATTGCCGCTACCGCTTTATGGGCGCAACGCCCACAAGGGAACAAGAGCAGACCCTTGTCCACCTGACAGAACAATTCACTGAAAGCCATCCATTCCCCCAGAGTCGCGAATACCGTTTTGCCATTACGGTGACCTACGGCTCCGACGCCGTTCCCCAATAAAAATCCGACCACTATCAAGAAACAACATCAAAACTCATCTGCAAAACCAACAACACCACAATTCATGAAAAAAGTCCTACTTCTAATCCTCACAGCTTTCATGGTAGCCTGCGGCCACAACGCCGAGCCTTCCATAGAGCTCAATTCCGAGGCCGACATCGCCGGCAAACGCATAGGCTACGTGTCAGGCACCATCTACGACCTCTTGCTGTCGCCACGCACCGACATCAGCAAGTATTGTTTCAACGCTCAGACCGACGCCGTCCAAGCTCTCGTCAAAAACCAGATAGACATCGCCATTGACGACGACTGCAACATACCCAAGGACGAGCAGCGTCGGTTGGGTATACGCTTAGCACTTCACGGCGAGCAGAATTTTGAATGCGCCTTTGCCTTACGCAAAGACGCCGAAGAGCTCTGCGCCCAGCTGAGCCATTTCATCGACAGCCTCAAAGCCAATGGCGAGATGCAGCAGCTCTACGACCGTTGGTTTGAGTCAGACTATCCGGACCAGAACGCCATGCCCGACCTGGGCGCCGACCCCCAAGGCCAACCCATCATCGTCTGCTTGGCCACCAACATTCCGCCTGTATCCTTCCCGGTGGGCGACGAATGGCGAGGCTTCGAACCCGAGATCCTGCAGCGTTTTGCCCATGCCATCGGACGGCCGCTGGTCTTCCTCAACCTGCCCGCCTCTTCCGCCATCGCCTCTTTGCAGAGCAGAAAAAGCGACATCCTTGGTGGAGCCATATTCATCACCGAAGAGCGCCAGAAGACCATGCGCTTCACTTCGTCGCACTTCAATGCCCACCCCGGCTACTTTGTGAAAGACGCTTCAATACAGAGCACAGCCAGTTTCGGCGAACGGATGAAGAGCACATTCTACAACAACCTGATACGCGAAGACCGCTGGCGCTACATCACCGACGGCCTCTGGGAGACTGTCAAAATCTCCTTCTTCGCCATATTGCTGGGCGCCCTTTTGGGCGGCGGCATCTGCTGGATGCGCATGTGCCGACGCAAATGGCTCAGCGTCACCGCCAAAGTCTATATCGACCTGATGCGTGGCATCCCCATGCTGGTCTTTCTGATGATTATGTTCTATGTGGTCCTTGCCAAAGCAGGCATCGGAGCCAGCACAGTAGCCATCATAGCCTTTGCACTCAACTTTGCCGCCTATGTCAGCGAGATGTTCCGCACCGCCATCGAATCCGTAGGCAAAGGGCAGACCGAGGCCGGACTGGCCATCGGGTTCACCCCGCTGCAGACCTTCCTCCACATCGTTGCTCCCCAAGCGTTGCGCAACGTGATGCCCGTCTTCAAAGGCGAAGCCATTTCGCTGGTGAAGAACACCTCCATTGTGGGTTACATAGCCATACAAGACCTGACACGAGCCAGCGACCTGATCCGCAACCGCACCTTCGATGCCTTCTTCCCGCTGCTCATTGTCACCATCATCTATTTCATTCTGGCCTGGCTACTTGGCAAACTTCTTGATTTAACCGTAAAAACACCTTCAAAGAAATGATTACCGTAAAACATCTCACCAAACAATTCATAAATCCCGACGGTTCTGTATTCAAAGTTCTGAAAGATGTCAACTGCGAAATCGGGCGCGGCGAAGTCATCAGCATTATCGGTCCTTCCGGCACAGGAAAGAGCACCTTTCTGAGAGCCCTCAACCTGCTGGATCCGCCGACGAGCGGCGAAATTCTTTTCAACGGCGAAAACATCATGGCCAAAGGCTACCCCCTCAACAAGCTACGCCAGAAGATGGGCATGGTGTTCCAGAGCTTCAACCTCTTCGAGCACCTCAGCATCCTTGACAACGTGACCTTGGCACCCATGAAACTGCTCGGCTACACACGTCAGCATGCCGAAGAAGAAGCTATGGCCATGTTGCGCAAAGTAGGCATGGCAGAGAAGTCCGGAGCGATGCCTGCCGACCTTTCCGGCGGACAGAAGCAACGTGTGGCCATAGCCCGCAGTCTGGCCATGCATCCCGATGCCATACTCTTCGACGAGCCCACATCGGCCCTCGACCCCACCATGGTTGGCGAGGTGCTCAGCGTCATGCGCCAACTGGCTACAGAAGGCATGACCATGCTCATTGTCACCCACGAAATGAAGTTTGCTCGCAATGTCAGCACCCGCATCTTTTTCATGAACGAAGGAGTCATCTACGAAGACGGCACCCCGGAACAGATTTTCGAACACCCTGTACACAGCGCCACAAAGGCCTTCGTGCAACGCATCCACAAACTTGTCTTTGAGGTTGACAGCCCCGACTACGACATGCTTGACGTCAAAACACAGATGGGACAGTTCTGCATCAAATACAATGTGGCAGCCAAACACGAAGCCGCCTGCAGGCTCACCGACCTGATGACCGCTACCGTCATGGCACAGCAGTACCCCTTCACGCTGCGACTGACCCACAGCGAGCAGACGGAAGTCACAGCTCTGGACTTTATGAAAGAGCATACCGACATCTCACCTCTGCAGACGGCAGACAGCACCACAGTCGAGCAGCTCCGCACACTCTGCAAGGAGATTGTAGAAGAGCCCACCACACGAGGCTTCAGAGTGAAATTTATCCTGTGACATACCAATCCACCTATAGGCATTGCCTCGGTGTTGAATCTATGCAAACAAGGCTGCATTCCGAAAGGAAATGCAGCCTTGTTTGCATATTGCGGTGACACGCCAAGAGCATGACAGCGTCGTGAAGCTTCTTCAAGAGGGTTGCTTCGTTCCGTCTCCACATCAGAGACCCAGCACTTTGGCACCCTGTTTGTAGACGATGTCGCGCGGTATTTTGGCGTCGCGGATAGCGTCGAGGCCCTTCTGCAGTTCAGCGCTGATCTTGCCGTTCTTTTCGCTGTAAGCCTTGGCAGCAGCCATGTCGCCCTCGCCTTCCATGGCGATGATAATGGCAGCCCAGCCGCGAGCAGCCTCGCGAGCCTTGTCGACATTGATGACATATTTGCCCTGAGCATTGCGGGTGAAGGCGCCGTGCTCTTTGAAATAGTTGTAGCACATGATATTGGCCACACCGTGGGCTTCGGTGGCGCCGAAACGCACGGAGCGGAGAATGCCGGCGATGAAAGTGATGTAGTTCTGGTTGACGGTAGTGTTGGTGATGAGGCCACGCTCGATCAGCTGTTCGGTGAGGAACAAGCCGCAGACATCGGCTTTAGCCTCTTCCCAAGCGCTATACTGAGCGCCGAGAGCCTGACGGCAGGGAATGCCGGTGGTGACGGTATTCTTGATGCCAAGGCCGTGAGCCACCTCGTGGTAGCAAGTGTTGCCGAAGAAAGCATTGAAGGTGACGCTGTCCACCTGTTCGTCGCAGACCATCAGTTTGGCGATGGGGATCATGATGTTGTCAAATTTGGCCTTCATGGCGTTTTTGAGCTGCAGGCGGCGGCTGCCTTTGGCCAGCTGCACGCGTTCGTCGTTAGGCAGGTTGATGGCGATGGTCTTGGAGCCGGCGTTGCAGTCGCCGCCGTAGTAGACCACGTCGTAGACATTGATGTCGCAATCCGTGCCTGGCACCTCTTTCTTGTATTTCTCATCGCAGGGCAGGAGTTTCTGCATTTCGGGCAGCATAGCGGCGAACTTGCTGAGGTCGTTGCTCCACTGCTCGTCCTTGATGAGGACATAAGCCTCTTGCGAGCATTTGAGGCCATGGAGCGCGTCGTCGTAGTTCTCGATAGGTCCGACGACGAAATCCAGCTTACTGTCTTTCATGTCCATCCAGACCATGTCGCTCTGGAAATAGTCGTCGGTGCGGAAAGCTTCGCGACGAGCCTCAAGGTATTTCTTGAGACCGGCGTTGTCGGCAAGTCCGATGGCTTTCTCGAGGAGGGCGTCGACCTTGGCCAGCTGCTCCTTGTAAGCCTCATGGTAAGGAAGCACGTAGAGCTTGCCGTTGGCATCGCGACGGATGACGCTGTACTGGCTGTTTTTGAGGGTATCCTCGAGGGCATCAAATTCCTCCTGGGTCATGTCGACAGGATAGAAGTTGGCGCCCTTGGGGCGTTCGCCATAGCCCGGCACGAAGGGTTTTTCGGAGTCGAGACGATCCCAGGCGCCGTATTGAATGTTGGCGAAGGCACGGATGGCGGGGTCGCTGATGGTGTCGAGGGCCTTACGGTTGTCGTTGCCAAAATACTGGTCCCAATAGATTTCGTCCATAATCTCGCTAATCTGGATGAAGATTTTGACGAGCTCCTTCTCGTTGGGCGAGAGAGAGGCAATGAGGTCAGACGTCAGCTCGAATTCGGCGTATTCGTCGACTTTCTGCTGGATGTCGGAGCCGGTGCCGGCTTGTTTCTTGCCCTTGCATCCGACTGCGAAAAGCATTGTTGCTGTCATAGCAAAAATAAGTATTTTTTTCATGATGATAAAATGATATTAAAACATTCAATATTGTTTGACAGGGAAATTGAAATAGGTGTCGGGGAAGGGTTCGCCCTTGAGGGTGAAGTGCCACCATTCGCTGCTGTAGGGCTTGAAGCCGTGGCGCATCATGGCGTTGCGGAGCACCATGCGGTTGTTGAACTGGACTTCGCTGATGGTGTCGTTAGGACGATAGACGCCTGTTTCGGGATTGCCGCCGCAGTCGGGATGGCTTTCGGTGCCGAACCAGTCGAACGTACCACCCATATCGACCTCTTTTTCAGTGTTCATGTCGAAGATGGTGAGGTCGAGCGTAGAGCCTCTGGTATGGCCACTTTTTTCAGCGATATAGTCCAGTTCGAAGAGGCGACTTTTATCCACATTGGGGTAAAAATAACGTTTCATAAGGGTATCATTCAAGTCTTTACCCCAGCGCACAAAATGGTCGACAGCCATCTGGGGGCGATAGGCGTCGTAGATTTTCAGGCGGTAGCCCATCTGCTTCAGGTCGTTGCTGACAGCGAGGAGGCTGTCGGCGGCCTGACGGGTAAGCATAGCGGTAGGCTGCTGATAGCCATCTATGCGTTTGCCCACAAAGTTGTAGGTGCCGTAGTAGCGGATCTCAAGGATGGCATCGGGGACCACATCGGTGATGTTGACGAAATTTTCGACACCTGTGGTGTCTTCATTTTCAGCAGTCTGTTTTTCCTCACAAGCAAACAGTGCAAAGCAGCAAACTACTGATAGCAGGAAAATTTTTTTCATGGTATAGAATGTTTATCGAGTTATCTTAGGACAGAAACAGAGGACCCGGTCTTTTGCCTTTGAAATCAGAGAGCCTGACGGTGTTGCCGTTTCCGTCCAAACCCTCAAAATAAGGTGCTTTAGTGCCAATTTGCAACATATGGAGTCCTGTTTTTGAAATGCAAAAGTACACAAACTTTTTAACATGCAATACCAAAAAAGGCATTTTTTAGTTACAATAAAGTAACCACCAACGGAGGCAACGCGACATGGCCGTATGCCTACCGCTGCCAACAAAGCGAAAGAACATGGAAATAGCCCTTATCGGATATGGAAAGATGGGCCACGCCATTGAGGCCATGGCCCCGGAGCGCGGACACCGTATAGTCTGCACAATAGACACGCCCGAAGAATGGGACGCGCGGCAGCAGGCGCTGAAAGACGCCGACGTTGCCATAGAATTCACCACGCCGGCGACTGCGGCAGGCAACCTGCGCAGATGCTTGGAGATGGGCGTCGCCGTGGTGTGCGGCACCACAGGCTGGTATGACGACTACGACAGCATCAGCGCGCTGTGCCGCGAGAAGGGCGGGGCGCTGTTCACCGCCACCAATTTCAGCATCGGCATGAACATCATGTTTGCCCTCAACGAAAAACTCGACACGCTGATGGCCGGGCATCCCGAATACAGCGTCTCGATCAGCGAAACACACCACATCCACAAACTCGACGCCCCAAGCGGCACGGCCATCACGCTGCGAGGACAGATACATCGCGACGATGTGCCCATAGAATCGATACGGGAGGGCGAAGTGCCCGGCACCCATACCGTGCGCTACGACAGCGACATAGACAGCATCATGCTGACCCACGAAGCCCACAGCCGACGCGGCCTGGCCCTCGGGGCGCTGATGGCTGCCGAATATCTGAAGGACAAGCAGGGTGTGTTTACCATGAAAGACCTATTGGCCCTGTAGTGCACCATGAACCGCGTCTTACTCTCAATCAGCCTTCTGGCATGCATGCTGGCTGCCTCGTGCCGCAGCGTCCAGCCGCCGGCGCCCTATGGGGCTTGCCCCTCGCCGCAGCAGACAGCATGGCAACGCATGGAGATGAATATGTTCTGCCATTTCGGCCCCAACACCTTCAGCGGGAAGGAATGGGGCGACGGGACAGAACCCGACAGCCTTTTCAACCCCAGCGACCTGGATTGCGACCAATGGGCCGCCGTGGCCAAAGAGGCCGGCATGGGTGGCATCATCATCACCGCCAAGCACCACGACGGCTTCTGCCTGTGGCCCACGAACCAGAGTCCCCACTCGGTGGCTGGCAGCCCATGGCGCAACGGCCAAGGCGACGTGTTGAGAGAGCTGGACGAGGCCTGCCGCCGGGCGGGTATCGGCATGGGCGTATACATCTCGCCCTGGGACCGCAACCATCCCGCCTATGGCACACCACAATACAACACCGTCTTTGCCAACACGCTGCGCGAAGTGCACCAATCCTATGGTCCGCTGTTTGAGCAGTGGCTGGATGGCGCCAACGGCGAAGGGCCCTCGGGCAAGAAACAGCAATACGACTGGGCACTGTTCCACAGCACCGTGTTCGACATCAACCCCCGCGTTGTTTTTTTCAGCGATGTGGGTCCCGGTTGCCGCTGGGTAGGCAATGAGGAAGGCCGCGCCGGCGAGACCTGCTGGTCGACGCTGGACACCGAAGGGTTCACACCTGGCGCCGGAGCCCCAAGCCCCGACACGCTAAGCCGTGGCAACCGAGGAGGGGAGCGCTGGGTTGCCGCCGAAGCCGACGTCAGCCTGCGGCCCGGATGGTTCTACCACGACAACGAAAAGCCCAAAAGCGTGCAAGAGCTACTGCGCATCTACTATGCCAGCGTGGGACGCAACGCCCTGCTGCTGCTCAATGTGCCTCCCGACCAGCGAGGACATATCGCCGAAGGCGACTCGATCCGGCTGATGGAATTCCGCGCTGCCCTCGACAGCATCTTTGCCACCGACTTAGCGCAGGGCGCCCGAGTCAGCGCATCGAACCGACGCGGCAAAGCATTCCAACCGAAGCACGTGTTGGACAGCAGCTACCACACCTACTGGGCTGTTGACGACAGCGTGCTGACCCCCGTGTTGACGCTCACTTTCTCGCGCACACGTCGTTTCAACCGCGTCATGCTTCAAGAGTATATCCCTTTAGGGCAGCGAGTCAGCGCCTTCCACATCGACTACCAAGCCGCCGACGGCAGCTGGCATCGGCTGGCGCAGGCCACCACCATAGGCTACAAGCGCCTACTGCTTACACCCACCGTTGAGGCTCGTGCGGTGCGTTTGCACATCGATGCCTCGCTGGCGCCGCCCGTCATCAACAGGATCGCACTATACAACGACACCCTTTACGAACCCTGACCTTTCAAACAGCAAGGGGGAAACAAGGAGGTGGCTGAGAAGACAAAAAAAGAGGATGCCTCGCGACATCCTCTTTATATCAATTAGTTAAATAAGGAGCTATTAGATGCCCATGCCAAGGCCTAAGAATAAGCCGTTGGTCTTACGTTCGCAGTTGTCGCTCTTGTCGAGGTCGAGCAGGCCCATGTTGTAGCCCAAGAAGAAACGATACTGACCATTGAGGGTAAGGGCGATACCAACGGTGCCATAGAGGTTGAGACGGGAGAGGTCTTCGTTGTTCTCATACCAGTTGGTAGTGTTTTCGTTGCCAGCGATGGAAATTTTGCTTTGGCCCAAGAGAGCGAACGAAACGGAAGGACCAACAAAAGCAGAGAGTTTGAGGCTGCTGCCAAGGTCGATGCCATAGTTGAAAAGGATAGGCACATCGAGAGTCAGCTGGCTGAGGTTCGATTTGGTTTCGATACCCGCCAGGGTCTTGGACTCCGATTTCATGTTGTAGCGAGCCTGCAGACCCAGGGCGAGGTTGAGGTCGCCAGCGATGTTGGCATTGTAGGTGCCGCCGACGAAGAAACCGTTGAGGCTAACATCATTGCTGCCGACATTGGTGATGTCGTCAGTAATGGTTTCGGGCATATAACCCACATGAAGACTAATTTGTGCTTTAGCACTACCTGCAGCGATGAGAGCCACTGCAACAGTAAATAATGCAACAATTTTTTTCATTTTTTTAGATTTTTAATTTCTGTAAATTAATTTTTTAATAGCGTTTTTTTTCAATTAAAAAAGTCAAATACAAGATGCAAATGTACAAAAAACAGAGAATTTACGTACATTTGCAAAGAAAAAAGTTGCAAAAAAAACTTAAGTTTCACCAACAACAAATTATAACACATATCATTATGGCAAAAAAAATCATTCTTCTGGCCTTATCAATTTTCATGGCGTCACAATTAGTAGCCCAAGAAATCCAAGACACCAACATCCACATCGGAACGCAGACCATACCCGGCTATATAGTCACACTGCCTCAGGATGTCAAAACCGTGCAGAACGTCGTCAACCAAAAGTTGAAAGATGCCAAACTCAAAACCACAAAGAGTGAAGGCTACACCGCCAGCCTTCAGCAGGTGGTGAACGAAATAGCCACCTTCCCCATCAACCTCTACGTGAAAGTAGACGAGCAGGGCCGCCGTTCGGAAAAAGTCACCGTGCTGATGCTCTGTGCTGCGCCGATGAACATTGCCGACCGCATATCCGAGACCTATGTGCGCCGCTATGTGGAGACATTGGTGAAAGACGTGGCCCGCCAAGAAGCCACCGAGATGCTGGCCCAGGAAGAGAAAAACCTGAAGAAAGCGCAAAAAGACTACAAAAGCGCCAACTCCGACCTGGAGAAGATGAACAAGAACATCGCCTCGGATCAGGAGAAGATAGCCTCTAACCAGAAAGAGATGGAAAAGCTGCAGAGCAAGATAGCCGATTTGGAAGCCCGCAACAAGAAGCTGGAGGACAATGTGAACAAGAACACCGAAAAGAAAGGCGAGCTGGAGAAGAAAGCCACCGAGTTGCAGACCACCATGCAGGAGGCAGAAAAGAAAGTGGAAACCTATAAAATGCGCCTGCAATAAGCGACAGAGCATCAACGATGAGACATGCGACGCTGCTGTTAGTATTATCGTTGGCCATCACCCTTTCGCTGAAAGGACAGCAGACCGTTACCGGCTTGCAAGGCAAGGTGACCGATGCCGCCACGGGTGAGGCGTTACCCTTTGTGCAGGTGGGTTTCTTGGGAACCAACATAGGCACCTCTACCGATATGGACGGCCATTTCAGCGTGTCGAACAGCGTAGGGGCGACGGTGTTGCGTTTCCAGATGATGGGCTACGAAGCCCAAGAGATAACCCTTGAGGCTGGAACCAACAAACGCAATGCCAAGATAGCCCTCGTGCCCAAGGCAAACCTGCTGCAAGAAGTAGTGGTCACCGCCTCGCGCAAGGAAAAAAGCCGCTACCGGCGACGGAACAACCCCGCCGTAGACCTGGTGCGCGAAGTGATAGACCACAAAGAGCACAACAGGCTACAAGCCTATGAACGCTACAGTCGCGACGTCTACGAAAAGACAACCCTTGCGCTCGACGACTTCCATCCCGACTTCGAGAACAAGAGGCTATGGCGCAAACTCGATTTTCTTGAGAAATATATTGATGTGACCCCCTTTGACGCCACACCAATACTCACCATATCGATGCGCGAGATGATGATGCAGCAGTCGTACCGCCGCAAGCCCCGCCAGAACAGGACGCTGCTTACGGCCAAAAGGATGGAGGGCGTAGACCAGGTGCTGGGGCAAGAAGGCATCGACGCCAGCTTGAGTGAGATGTTTGTCCCCATAGACATCTATGATAACGACATCGAGCTGATGCTCAACCATTTCACAGGACCCCTTAACACCGCCCTGGCCACAACTTTCTACAAGTATTACATCACCGACACGGTGACGGTCAACGGCGTGACGTGCGTCGAGCTTTCTTTTGTGCCTGCCAATGTGCGCAGCTATGGCTTTACAGGGCAGATGTACATAACCCTCGACAGCAACTATGCCGTGGCAAAATACAGCATGAATGTGTCGCCCCACGTCAATCTTAATTTTGTACGCGACCTTACCGTCACACAGACCTTCCGTCTGGCAGACGATGACAGCAAAGCCGACACGCGGCGCTATATTCCCGACCGCTGCGACACCTACGGACGGCTCTATATCCACAAACGGCTGCAGGAGGTCTATGCCCACCAGGTGCGCATCTGCCACAACTACAACCTCAGCGACACCGCCACGCTGCTTCCCGACAGCCTGTTCTCGCCGCTGAGCAACACTGCCAGCCTGCCAAAGACCAAGATGCGGCGCAAAGTGTGGAACAGCATGCGTCCCATAGAGCTCTCTGTCAAAGAGACCGTCATCGACAGTCTGCGCTACGAGCTGGCACGTCTGCCAGAATTCCAAGCGCTGAAAAAAGCTGCCGAAATCACCGTTAGCGGATATATACCCACCAATAGCCGTCGCGACAGCAGCCGCTTCGACATTGGTCCCATCTACAACATGGTCAGCTACAACCACGAAGAAGGATGGCGCGTGCGACTGGGGGGCATGACCACCGCCGCACTGAGTCCTCGCAACTTTATGGAAGGCTATGCCGCCTACGGATTCCACGACCGGAGGCCCAAATTCAATGTCAGTTATATCCATACCTTCGACGACAAAGAGCACCACTCGCACGAATCGCCGATGAGCCAATGGAGCGCCACGGCAGGCTATGAGCTGGAGACTCCGGGGCAGAGTTTTGACAACTTTGACCGGGACAATATCATGATGTCGAACGACAGGCCCCACAAAGTACAGTATGTGGCACAAGGGGTGCTGCGACTCCGCAAGCAGTGGCCAAGCCACATCAGCATAGACACCTGGATAGCGGCACGGCGCTACGAACCGGCAGGCACGCTGGAATATCTGCAATACCAGGCTGACGGTAGCCTGAAAGCCGTAGACCACTTTGGCGAAGCCGAATGGATGGGGAAAATCAGTTTCAGCCCTAACCGCAACCCCGACAGCAAACGTCCAGGCAGCAGCGGCATGGTCAACCTCAAGAAAGACGCTCCCACCATCAACCTCAGCCACCGTATTGGCATCATTGAAGGCGGTTTCCGATATCAGCGCACCGACTTTACGGCCGAGAAGCGTTTCTGGCTGGGAGCTTTCGGCCACATCGACGCCAAACTGCAGTCGGGCATGGTCTGGAACCGAGTCCCCTACCCGCGTCTGTTTATCCCCAACGGCAACGACAACCTGTTTCTCTCCTCGTCGGCCTTCAACAGCATGAAACCCATGGAGTTCGTCATGGACCAGTATGCGGCACTTTTTGCCACCTACCATCTGAAAGGATGGATATTGAACAACATACCCCTCATCAAACGACTGCGTTTTCGAGAAGTGGTTGGTTTCAACATCCTGTATGGAGGACTGTCGGCCAAGAACAACCCACAGGTTGAGAATGCCGAAGGGCTCTTCAAGATGCCCGAAAACACCCAGCCCTTAGGCAAAGAACCCTATATGGAATACAGTGTAGGCATTGAGAACATACTGAAATTCATTCGTATCGACTATGTGCGCCGTATCAGCTACAACAGTGGGTTCACGTCGCGGCAAAAAAGATTTATACGAATCGAATTCCGTTTCACCATTTAAACGTTCTGTCACATGAAAGCACATCCATTCAAGATTCTGGTCATCCTCATGACGTTCGCAATGACCGCAACAGCCCAGTACACCGAGGAAGCGGAGAACATACAATATGTGAGTTGGGGGCTCGTTGCGGGACCCAATATGAGCGGATGCCGTATGGCGTTAGACAGCACCGACGGAGCGCCCGACCAGACGCATCCCGGCCTTGGCTTTGATGCCGGAGGCTTTCTGGAATACCACATCACCCCGCGCTGGAGCCTACAGTTTCAAGCCTTAGGGGCTCTGGAACGTACAGCGACGAGCAAAGACGGTCTTGACAATCTGATTGCCACGCTGGGAATCAATATCAGTGCTGCCGTATGCCACCGATATGAAAAGGCGGAAGGCACGTGGCTCGTCACGATGGGTCCCTATACCCACTTCATGATGTGGAACGACATCTACGGCGAGGGCAATCTCGAGAACCCCTTCACACGGATTATCTCCAGCGACCCAAGGACCGGAGAACCGCGATTTGCGATGACCGATTTCTGTGCCGGCCTTGAAATCGCCATAGGTTACGAATTTGCATCACATTGGCAGATCAGGGGCTTCCTGATGTGGGGCATCACCGACCTGCTCAATGTCGACTCTCACGATCTGTACGTCAAGCCCTACAAAGCGGGATGCCTGGTGGCTTACCACTTTCTGTAGCCCACGCAACTCTGGCAACAGCACACCGAACAAAACAGATTTTCCACCATGAAAAGAAGCCTGATATTCCTGACACTGATGGCAGTATCCCTTCTGACGATGGGTCAGAAAGCCATCGACTCCAATTGGCACGAAGAGGTGAAGAGCGTCTTCCTGACGCGTAGCGACATAGAGATGGAGCGACCGATACTGTGGATTACCAATCCAGGAGACCCCGCCGAACAAATGATGCTGCGCTTCGACATGCTGTGGCCCCAGCCCTACGACCTCAGCTACCGTATACGCCACTGCGACATGGATTGGAACATCGATGCGCTGGAGGCTGGCGAATTCATGAACGGACGAGAATCCGGCCCGATTGAGAACTACCAATTCTCGTTCACTACGCGCATCAACTACGTCAACTACTATCAGCTGGTTCCTGACGCCTACTCAGCCTTTACGGCCTCAGGCAACTACGTGATTGAGGTCTACCCTACCGACTATCCTGACAGTATCCTCATCACACGCCGCTTCTGCGTTGTGGAAGCCCTCACGGACATCGATGTCGCCATCACCAAGCCCCGCGGGGCCTTTGGCAACATCAACCGAGACCAGGAAGTCAGCGTGGAAGTGACACCCAAAGCCGGCAGTTACCTTCCGATGCAATCCGAACACTACCACACCCTTGTGCAGCAGAACCGGCGTGTCGACCTGATTAGGGAAATGCCCTTCAACAACTATTCTGGCACAAAGCTGTGCTACCGGTGGCATGCCGAGAATGTCTTCCCCGGCGGCAACTGTTTCCGTTATTTCGACCTTAGCAACATGAGGGCGGCGACCTACCACGTGCAACGTTTCGAGCAATACGGGGGAGAGTATTTCGCCTTCCTGCAACCCGACGAAGACCGGTCGACGAAAGTCTACACCCAATATTCCAGTCTCAACGGAGGCATGAAAATCAGCATCCGCGACCGCAACAATCCGCAGACCGAGGCCGACTATGTATGGGTCAATTTCAGCCTGCCCATGCAACGTCCTTTCCTCAATGGCAGCATCCATATCGTAGGCGACCTGACCCAATGGCGACTTGACGACAACAGCCGCATGGATTGGAACAGCCAATACAAAGCCTATACCAAACGACTGCTGCTGAAGCAAGGCTACTACGCCTATCAACTGCTGTTCCTTCCGGCAGGCGAAAGCGAAGGGCTCACCGCCACCTTGGAGGGAGACCATTACGTCATGACAAACAGCTACACCGTTTACGTATATTTCCGTCAACCTGGGGCCCGCTACGACCGGTTAGTCGGGCTAAAAGAAGTGCGAAATTTAGCCAACTAAAGACTGTAAATGGCGGCACGTTCCTCATGAGAGGACGGTTTCGAACACGAGTTTGAAAACCTTCTGGGTTGAAGAAGAAATGGGGGCATAGGCAGAAGCCCTTATGCCTACAATCCACAACAGGATACCTTCGCTGTCGCAGAGTACCCAAAGTCCATCCTTCTGCACCCTACTCAATTTAAGATCCGACAACACGTCGCTCACCAGGCGAGACCCCTTCATGCCGAAGGGGACTATACGGTCGCCGTTTTGCCACCGTCGCAGCGTTAAGGGGAAGCGAAGCATGTCATAGTCAAACCATGCCTCGTTGCGCGCCAAGCGAATAGTGCCAGGGTGGTAGTCCTCGATGCGGATATGCAATCCGTCGGGCAAAGGGGCATCGAGCGCATCGCGGTCTATGACGAAAGTACGCTCATCCTGAGGCTGACGCGGACAGATGATGAGGCATTCCCGATCTTTGACCAGCCGATAGCGCGGCGAGAAGAACTGTTTGCCGCTCTGAGCGTCGAGAGCTTCAGCCACCTCGGCGGCCACCGTTGAAGAGAATCCCAACGGGCGCAACAACTCGAAGACGGCTGTCGCAACCGGTTGGAAGGTCCTGAGGGCAGCAATGTCGACCCTATACCCGTCGCCGACAGGAAGGAGGAGCTGTCGGCGCATGTTGTCGACAGCGGCATTGTAGAAGCATTCCACCTCAGCCAGACGTGCAATATTGCCTTCCATCACATTGTCGAATGCCGGCTGCAGCTGACGCAGCAGCGGCACCAGCTGCAACCGGATGCGGTTACGCAAATAAAGCGGTTGGGCGTTGGTGGCGTCCTCCACAAACGGGAGGTGTTCAGACTGCACAAAATCGTCAATGTCGTGACGCGAGAAGCAGAGCATGGGACGTACAATATTGCCGTTTTTGGGATGTATGCCATGGAGTCCGCTGATGCCCGTGCCGCGTAGCAGATTGATGAAAAAAGTCTCCACAGCATCGTCGCGATGGTGGGCGGTGGCTATGACATCATAGCCCTCGCGTTGGCGCACCTCTTCGAAAAAAGCATAGCGCTGTTCGCGAGCTGCTGCCTCGACAGAAAGGCCATGAGAGTGGGCATACGACACCGTGTCGAACTGCGCCACATGGCATGGCACCCCACATTCGGCGGCAAGCCGACGCACGAAAGACTCGTCGGCGTCGCAATCGCCAGGGCGGAGGTGGAAATTGCAATGTGCCATGGCGAAGGGGATGCCTGCCAACGCCGTCAGGCGTACCATCGCCACAGAGTCGCGGCCGCCACTAACAGCAAGGAGCACTTGCTGCCTTTCGGCTATCAAGTGCTCCTCAGCGATGAAGTGTAGATAACGGTTCAGCATACCGTCATGGATTAAAGCCCAGCGGGCATTAACGTTTCAGGACCATCTTACGCATGAGCCGTTCGCCGTTCATCTCGATACCATAGTAGTAGACACCCGATGAGAGCGAAGACTCCTGGAAGTTGACCGATTGTTCACCTGCACCGTAGGTCTCCACCTTCTGATAGACCAGGCGACCCAGTTCATCCATGACGAAGAAGGTTACCGACCCGCTGACAGGCAGATAGAAATCGATACGCGTAGAGTTGTCGAAGGGGTTGGGGTAGTTCTGTTTCAGCTCCATGCCGTTAGCCGCATCGGCGAAGGGAATACCCTCAAAGTAGTTGAGCACCTCGATGACAGAGGTCTGGTTATTCGAAGCGTTGACATCGTCGGAGTTTCTGACCTCACCCGTACCCACATAGGAGCGGGTGTTGCTCTTAGGAACAGTGGCGTTGAAGTCGATATGGTAGATTTGGCCTGGAGCGACATTCATCATCACCTGACCACGTCTGATGGTGGTACCGTTGATAGTAGCCTCGACGGTGACAGGACGTGTAGAGGTAATGTTACCGACGTTTTCGAATCTCATGCGGACATTACAAGTCTCCTCGCGGTTCTCTTCCACTTCGACAGCAATCGGGCGCAGGTCGACGTACTGAATGGCGATATTGGTCGTCGTGTCGTTGGTGTTGTCATTGTCGTTGTCGGCATGGACAAACGCCGTCACCGAGCGGTAGTACTCGTTGTGTCGAGGCAGGATAGTGTCGAAGATGTAGTAGAGCGACGAAAGAGCCGGAACAGGAGTGTCAGAATGATAGTGAGCCGTAACCAAGGTATTGGTATCGTTGTAGTACCAGAAGCCCATATCGAAATCAGAGACGCCGAGGGCACCGACATTGTCAACCACCAACTGGATACGGACGATATTCTGAGTCGAAGTATCGACAAGGATTTCACGAGCCTTGAGGTCCACGATAGCCGAGAGGCCGTCGATGCGTTTGGAGATGGTGTCGTTGTAGACATAGTCGTCGGCAGCCATATCGATATAGGCCTGGAGGTTCATCATACCCATGGAGGCGCGATATTTCTGGTGGAAAGTGTAGTTGAAATATTCGAACGACTCGAGGGGACGGCCTAAGACTTCGTTGAAGTTGATCTCTTCGGTGACCGTGAAGGAATTGTTGTAGACATAAGTCAAACGCGTCGTCTCGACGGGCTGCTGACCGTAGTTACGGATGCGAGTAGTCACAGATATCGAGTCGCCGGCTATAACGCGGTCGAGCGGAGAGAGGAAGGATACCATAGCCATATCGTTGTCGAGCGGAGAGAGGTAGAAATCGCTGCAGATCGAGTCATTGTCATGGTAGAGGTCGACGTTGACCGTCGTGTAGGCACAGATGGAGAAGGTGTCGGGGAAGTCGTTGCGCACCACGAAAGGTGTGGGGAAGGTAAATACTGCAGTGCCGTTGGGTGCAATGCCCTCCTCGCTTTCGTAGAGACCCGTCTTGGGCAGGAAGGAGCCGTAAGGCATATATGCCAAGGAGACGGAGCGAATGGTGTCAAGACCATAGTTGTAGAGTACCACCTTGGGGCTGATGATCTGACCGAAGCGAGGTTCGGTGGGATAGATGATCGAGATGACACCGACGTCGATATTGCGGCGCTGGCGGCCCACAAAGAGATCATCAATAGCGGCACCGTCGCAAGCGTTGCTTTCGGTCTGGGCAGTGTAGATGAAACGGAGACGTAGTGATTGCTGGAAGTCGCCATTGATGCTACCCTGAGCCGACATAGAAGTGGAAATTTTGTATTGAGTGAAGCCATCGTTGGTACCCGTCCAACCGATACCAGAGTTGTACCATGGATCGTCATTACCGCTACCCATGGTGACCCAACGGTTCTGGTAGTTCAGATACTCGATGCGGAGGCTATGACCTTCTTCCATTTGAGTGGCCACCCATACAGAGATGGTGTCGGAACGGATTTGCGAAATGTCGAATACCGGTGTGTAGAGTATGCTCTGGTTACCCACCTGGTAGCCGTTGACAAATCCTGTCAGATTGGTAGCCCACACGTTGGAGTCGCTGACACAAGCCATGATGTTAGCCTTCTGCGGGTAGCCACGCTGCCACATATTCTTAGTGAAGGCCGTGAAGCCGCGAGGAGCATACATCAGATCCTGGTTGTCGAAATGTTCGTCGTAGTAAAGCGTGCGGACGGGGGCGCGGTTGAATTCAGTCCACAAGGTGTCGTTGACGGTGTTAGTGTCACCATCGACAGAGGTGACAATCATGAGTGCCGTTGTACCTTCGGGAAACACATGCGGTGGCAGGTCGATGTTGACACTGTGACCGCGATCGAGATTGCCGGCCCACTGGATTACCTGAGGTTCTTCAGGCGCATTGGGGTGGATGAAATGGTAAGTCACCAATGCCGAGTTGACAGCAAGGTTGCCCTTGTTGGCCATGCGGAAAGTCACGGTGACAGGTTCGTCAGCATTCTGACACAAGTAGCCTCCGATGAACGGTGATGACGGCGATTCGATGCGTGCAGGCGAAACATCGACTGCGGTGGGCTCATCTTCGACATAGAGGAGATAGTCTTGGAATTGACCGAAGAGGATAGCTTTCTGTGCATCGGTCGGTTTCGTAGCAGACTGATTCAAGACGATACGCATACGAGTGTAGCCGGTACGCATTGTTTCGGGAATGGTGAGGGCGAAGCGAAGCGGGCGGTTACTCTTGATGCTGTCATGATAGACTATTTCCGTATAGGGATAGGAGTAATCGATGCTATCGCCACTTCCTTGCGGGAAGAAGAGGAAGTAGCCGTCACGATCCTGGTCAATGTAGACCGATACCCATGCGCCCGTCTCAAAGTCGTTGGAACGGTCGGAGTTGGCGCATTCGATAATCATGGTGTCGGTAGTACCTTTGATGACATGGAGAGCACGGAGGTCGCCCACATTTTGAACAGAGGCATTGCCGCCATAATCCTGAACACCACCTGCGATAAGGTCGGGGGTGGCAACAGCGCCAGCCGAGACTAACACATTGTCGCCAAGGTCAACGTTTTCAGTATGAGAGGTAGCATTGACAAAATTGATGTAGGTGTGTCCGACGGGCGCAATCGAGTTATCCATGGAGCTGTAAGCGACACGTGTGATGTCGAGACCTGCCTTAGCCGATACACCAGCCACGACATAGGCATCGTCGGGTTTTGCCATGAAGCTGTAACGTTCGCGAAGCGTATCGTTGAGGCGAACACCCTCGTTGGCCATGTCGGTCCAGGCACGGATAGTGTAGGGTGTCGTCCACGACCACGTTGGGATGTGTATCAACGAGTCGAACTTGAAGACATAGACCTCGTCAGGCTGGATGGTTGCCGTGCACACCTCGCGGACCTCTTGCAAAAGTTGATTTGTAGGACTATAGAGTTGGTATACCACCGGGATGTTGGAAACGGCTTGGCTACCATAGTTGATCAGAGAGAGTTTGACCGAGTCGTCAAGCATGTATACCATATTAGCTTGCGGTTCCACCACATTGAGGACAGCCATGTCGACCGGCACACGCGGGTTGAGGAAAACATGCACAGGACTGTAGTAACTGGTGCAGTTCGAAGAGCTGATGCAGCTGAGATAGTAGGTTGAGTCATGGAAATACTGCGGAGTTTCCCACCAGCAAGACATCGCATAGTTGTTAGACGTATAGAACGGTGCAGCGGTTGAGTCGCGATACCAACGGATGGGACGATGAGCGTCTTGTGTCTGCACCGGAGGCACGTCGGTGTGGGAAGCGAAGATAGTGTCCCATGTTGCATAAGGGATATGAAGATCGACACCCACAGGTGAACTCGGAGTATATTTTGAAGTGACAGAGATGTAGTTGCTGGTATCGTTGAGTGGTTTCTGGTCATGTTCGTAGGTGATCCAAGCACGGCAGCGTACCACGATATCTCTGGAGATGCCTGTAGGATAGAGGTTGGCCGTCTGGTTAAAGCTGACCGGAGCGGAGGCATTGACCGGTATATCGGCCGGTAAGGTTACTGTCTCGGTCCAGGTTGTCGGGAGGGTAGATACCGTCACGCCAGAGGTCTGGAGGACGCCTTGGAAGCCGATGGTGATAGGAATACCTGCCGGGAGTGTCTTACGACCCACGTTCTTGACATAGACCTGGACAGGCGTCTGCTGTTTGCGACAGCCGTCGCCTCTGAAGACAGCAACAGAGTCGGTCTTGAAGTTGTAGGCGGGATCCAGGAAGAAGGGAATCGTGAGCGTGTTGTTTTCAGGCACCATATCATTGTTCAAGATCAGGTGTATCGTCAAGTATTGCGTATCGATGATGCCGATGGGCATGAGGATGAAAGTGGAGTCGATGATTTCTTCCTGTGGCATCAACTCATCGATCGTTCTGTTGCTCGACTGGAGAAGCGGGTTGGTGTTGTCCACTTCAGCCCACCAGATAAGGTTCGTCTCGGTCGAAGTACCGTCGTTGGTAAATCTGACTTTGATATGAAGAGAATCGCTCTCCACGTTGTCGGTGACGCCGAGCTCAATATCGATAGAAGGAGTCAGGACGTCAAGGATAGCCACATTGTGGGAAGGACGTTCGAATTCATGGGCACCCATGGTGGGGTTAGGTATCTGGGGACGGTTGTTGCCATCGATATCGATAGGCACCTCGGTGTTGTACTGGGCCAGTTCGCAGAAGCTACCGACCGAGAGGTGGAGGTCGTCAGGAGCGATGAAATAGGGGTGACGGTTGACCGAGTTGAGGTCACGTCCAGTATTCAGCGCGAGGAGTTCGGTCATGTTGGCACACTCGGCACCGATATATGCGAGACGCGTCTGCGAGCTCGACCAATAGCCATTGTAATTGGTATTGGAAATATTGGCCGCCTGACGAATATACATGGCATAGCCGCCGCTGAGGTT
This sequence comes from uncultured Bacteroidales bacterium, assembly GCA_946542135.1. Lineage (GTDB taxonomy): Bacteria > Bacteroidota > Bacteroidia > Bacteroidales > P3 > Colimorpha. Next base: position 34,103 of record CAMNKG010000002.1, on the reverse strand, counting down.
GCTGAAGATATTGTTCATGGCGAAGATACCCGAACTCGTTGTTTCGACACTGAAAGCGCGAGTGGTCTGTGTTGTCGACGTAGTCGGGGTGACATAGACCTGGCAACTGTTGAAGTATACATTCACCCATGAAGAGCTGTCGATGGAGATGCCAGAGGAGACAAGGCCAGCGGTACCCTTGCTGTAGACCGACGTCATATTATTGTAAACATGGCTGCGGATGGCATTGGAGCCGTTGACATTGACGAGATGGATGCCACGTTTACCGCCGGTGCGGTTATCACTAAGCGAGACGAAGTTGCGCTCGACCGTAACAGGGCCGCTATGTTCGGCAACAAAGATACCCGTCAGCGTGCGGCTATTGATATTGACGCCCGAAGTCACCGTGTTGTGTACTAAGTATACATCGTTTACTTTACGCAGATAGACGCCTGTGTACCAGAAGTTGGTGAACTTGTTCTCAGAGAAGAACATGCCATCCGAGCCGCCGTCGGGCACCATGCTGCGAACAGAGTAGTAGCCGCTATCAATCCATGAGGAATCGATGTATAAGAAGTGGACTCCTTCGCCCACTATGACGGCACTGGCGTTAAGATTGTTGATGGTACCTTTGACGCGAATCACATCACGTCTGAGGCGGACGTTGCTACTGTTGGCGATAGAGATGACGTTAGAGAAGTTCGAGGCACCTCTGCCGTAGAACGTCATGTTTTCTAACGACAGGTATTGAGCGCCGTCGATATTGACAACATAATTGGCGTTCTGGACAGGAGCATAGTAAACGACGACATCAGAGGAATCGGGAGTGGATCCGCGGAAGGTAATCGTATTGGTTGCCGAGACGCCATCAACGGCACCGATGTTGATTTGTTCGTTATATGAGCCTGGCAGAACCGAGAACACCACAGGACCATCGATACCGGCATTGACCAGCGTGTCAATAGCCGTATGGAAATCCGGGAAGAGACCCGTAGTTCCGATGGTGTAGGTGCCGGCGCAGAAGCGTACATTGATTGTTTTGCTAATGGTATCGTTCGTATGGACCGTGTCGTTAGCCACGTTGACAATGGCAAGGAGCGTATGGCGACCCGGCGTCAAGGAAGGCTGTGCGATAGTGATGTCCTGAGACTGTTGCGAAGCCAACGTCGACGTGCCATTGTGAACACCTTGAACACCGTCGATCCAGTAGTCAACTGAATAGCTGGAGAACGGAGCGCTACCGAGATTGCGCAGGTTGACGTCGATGTCTATATTGCCGCAAGATGAGAACGTCATGGTGTCGCTGCCATCAGGCCAACTGAGAGCCGCATCGGCAGGAGGCGTTCCGACGATGGTGATATAAACCGGCGCAGCAGGACCCTCACAGCCCAAATCGACAAAGCCGAAACGGATATCCGGTCGGTTAGCCGAGCGGGTGCCTGCAGTAGTCACATCGACCATAGAAGTAGTGCCGTTTTTATAGAGCACCTTGTTGTTGCCGGCATTGGTGTAGCGAGTCTTGGCACCTTGGGAGATATTCGGGTCGATGGCGCGGGTCACCTGAACCACGATATTAGAGACGCCGTCCCATTGGAAAACAGAATTGAAGGGGTGTTTCACCCAACCTTTGTCAGCATTGGAGAGCTGGAGCGTGTCGATGGTACTGTAAGCGGTGACAGTATGCCAAGCCGTGTTGCTGCCGAAGGTGGCGTCGGTAGTGGTACCCATGCTCACCACGTAATCGGTCAGCGTCATCGAGCCCGGACCCAAGATGGTATCAAGATAGAAGGAGACAGAATTGATCGGGCCGGCTGAATGTCCTGCTTCGATCAAGTCTTCGGCGAGGAAGAGGTACTGTTCCTTGATGTATTTCTTGTTGGGGTTGTAAGGAGAGGGGTAGGCCGAGGCAGCGTTAGTGGAAGACAAAGAACCGACGTGGACAAGATTCTCTCTGGTGCCGAAGCTGGTCACGTAGAACGTATCGTCGGCATAGAGATAACCTGTCGTATAGACGTTAACAGTGTCGAGCGGATTCATGTAGCGGTCATACCAAGCCAACGAGTCGTTGGTGGAGATAGCCTGAAGGATAGCGCGATCACCATAGTTCACCGTATCGTAGGAATAGACATTGGGAACACCTGGAGTGAAGGCAGAGACAATCTCAGCCGACGCGGTGTCGTTGAAAGAAGTATTGTCGTTGGTATTTTTTTCAACCCAAACCAGCACATTGAAATTGACCGAACCCGTAGTGACGGTGTAATCCACCGGGATGGAGAAGGTGTGCTGAATGGCAGTATTCAAACCGGCGATATTGGAGATAGTGTCAGCACACACTTGAAGCGTCTGAGCCTGTCCGGCGAAAAGCGGCTGAGAGGTCACGCGGTAGTGAGCCACAACCTGACCGCTGGGCTGAGCGCCGCGGTTAGAGATAGTCACCGTGAGCGGATTGACACCGATGGAGCATCCCGAAGCCAAGTCGAGAGAATCGACCACAAGGTCGACGGCGGGGAGGTTAATCAGCGAGACACAAGCTGTAGCCATGTCGCCCTCACAGCCATTGTCCTCGTAGCGAATCAGACGGCGGTTGGTGGTACCGAGCGTCATGCGATGCTCGTTGTCAGCGATTGTCCAATACTGCTGGGAGTTGGACGGAGAGTTGGTGGTAGGCCACGAGTGGCGGAAAATACCAGCCGTGAGGACCGTATCAGGAATAGTGATGCCCGAGCCAGCCCAAACCACGTTGGGGACATTCTGGTTAGTCCATTGGTTGGCCGTGGTGATGCTATTGATAGCCACAGCGTCCTCAATGACGCCCTTGGAGCGATAAAGAATACCCAGGTTCGTATTGAGGTTAGGCGACAGCGTGGCAGTACCCAGGGTAACCGTGGAGTCGGAAGTAGTGATGTTGCCGCGATATTGGATGACAATACTCTGGCCTGGCTGGATAGTAACTTGCGGGAACCTGTAATATTTGTTGTTGAACGAACTCTGAGAACTGACGATATGGAGCGTGTCGCCTTCCAAGTCGGCGGGGTAGTCACCAACGTTGGTCATTTCAATAGCAAACGTCGTGGCACCGTTCATCCAAAGAGGCATAGGATAGGTGACACCCGGCTGGTTGTTCTTGAGTTGCACCTCAGTGATTTTCATGAGGGGGAAGTCACGTTTTTGGCGGATATAGAAGCAAGTGTCCGTATAGAGCGGGTCGGTTGTGAAGGTATGACCACGCCAAATCGGAGTGGTGCTTGTAGGACTGGTATACCAATAGACTTCGGATTGGTGAGTGGTACTCTGCGTGAAGATATTGGAATACCAAGTCTGAAGACCGCCGGTGACAGTGAGCGTGGCCGAGTTGCCGTAATTGATAGACAACTGGACATTGTTGGGTGCCGGAGCATGATAACGGGACGTTACCGTCATGCTGCTCGTATCGTTGGCCGGGTTGGGGTCTATGGTAGAAGTCAACCAGACAAAGAGTTGATACGTTGTGTCATTCATTCCATTGGGGGGGAACGGTATCGTGACACCCGTGTTGAAGGTCACCGTGTCAGAAGCCGGAATAGTGATGTTGACCGGGATATTGCCCGAGAAGCCCGGCGTCATGACTCCAGGAGCAGTGCCACGGGAATAGGTGAGCTGCATGGGAGTGGTGAGCGACGTAGGATCGTAAGCATTGATACCACTGTTTTTAATGACGACGCGCAACGGAGCAGCACTGGGATTGTCGCAATAATCGGTATAAGGTTCAATAAATTCAATGATTTCGAAGTCGTAAGGCAATGCAGCGAACTCGAAGGCACCGATGCAGGGAGCAACGGCATCGCGGGGATTGCCGAAGATGTCGACTGTTACCTCGGGGAACGGGATGGCATGTCCCTTGACATTCTGACTATAGGAGCGGAGGTCGGTGTTGGTAGAGTTGAGGAAAGAGGGGTCAACATTCTGGGAGTTGGCATCCATTGCGCAATGGCCTTGCCAGTTGGTCAAAGTGAAGCAGTTGATGCCGTCGTATTTGTTGAGGACAGGACCTTTGCTATAATAAATATTGTATCCTATTAAATTAGAGGAGCCCTGGCTGGGGATGTAGCTGAAAGCGAAGTTGACGGTATCGAAACAAGCCACGATATTGTTGTAGAAACGGCTGTGGTTGATGGAAGTGCCGCCGAAGGTGGCAGCGGCGATACCGCTACGGGTGGGGGCGACGAGCTTGATAGAGTTGTAATAAACCTTCGTGTAGTCCGCATTGATGATATTGAGCGGTGTAGTCAGCATATTTGAGGTGCCATTATCGTTAGATATCAGCATATTGTTTGCAATCAAGGCATTATTGGCAGAATCGCCGATAAAGCCCGTAGCACCCAAGCAGGAAGCGCCGGAAGTCACATACACCGTGTTGCGGGTCACCTTGGTGGCGCCACTACAATCCTGGAGCAGGATGACATAGCTTGAGTTGGCATAGACATCGTTGAAATTGTTGCTATCGACAACAGCATTGACCTGGTTACGGATGATAACACCATTGACGCCTTGGTTGATGAAGGAGTTGCCTTGTACGATGCTACCATGAGCCATATTGTCGGATGCAGGACCTACGAGGCTGATACCCGTTCTGGCGCGACTGAACTGGCTGTTGGAGACCTTCAGCGAGTCGCAACCGCCCGAGTAGATCAGCGCGGTGGCAAATGTATATGTGGGTTGGGCTGTGGCGGCACTTTCAGTGAAGGTGCAGCTGTCAAACTGGCAGCCCGTACTATTGATACCCATACGGACATGATAAGTGGCAGAGTTGGACACCAAGACGCCACTTGAGAAGTTGATGCGTTTAAAGCGGATATGATTGGCTTGCTGCAAGTTGACCAAGTAAGGGGTCGTGGTAAGATTTTCGCCTTCGTTGAGAGCCTCGAAGGTTACTGTGTTGCCGCCATTGCTCGGTTCGAAGGAGACGTAATTAGAAGCCGACGTACCCGGAATGGAGGGGAACACAACGGAGCGGTAAGTGCCCGGTGCCAGTTTCACAGTGAGGGGTCCGTTGACGCCGCAGAGGCTGGCAGCGTAGAGGAACTTTTCGAGCGTCTGATAGTCGGGAGTGGAGCCGCCCACATAGCGAGTGCCGCTCATAGGTCCATCGCATGCCACGAAACGAGTCCAGAGTGAATCGTTCAAAGGCTCATGGTCTCTGTAGCGTATACTGTTCGACGTCACCGAATCGTCGACCCATGCCATCATTTCGTGATAGCCGACAGAATAAGTCTGAGTGGAGTTGATGGTGACATTCGTTGAGGCGCCGCCGGCCAGGTTACCCGTCCAATCATAATACTGAGCAGCGCCATTATCCACGCTGTAGTAGATACGGACGGCATTGATCGGCAGGGCGCCATAGTTTTTCAGAGTCACGATGACATCGTTGTTGCCAACGGCATCGGCGGTCACCGAGTCGTTAGGCGTCACGAAGCCGCTGATACCACAGTCGTAGAGAAGCGGCATGTTCTGAATAGAATTGAAAATGAAGTTAGGACGGTTGAGTACCGGAGCACCTGTTTTGAAGTAGGTACTCGTAAAGGGGTCGAAATGCTGGGCGATGGAATAGCCTCTGTAGAGCGTGCCGTAGCCCGAGTTGTCAGCTGCGGGGACCATCTTTATCGAGAGTGCGGAGGGATCGGAGACGTGAGCGAAAGTCATACGCACCAAGAGACCGCCGCCGGCGTAATAGAAAGTATCCTGAAGGTTGATGATACCCGTAGTACCGTTGTTCTGCGTGATGGAGAGTGATGAGTCATAGACCGTGCGGGCAAACTCAGTATTGAAATTGTTGGTGGCACTCATCGTATAGTCCTCCGGCAAGTTGCGCATCTGGACTACGAAACGGCTGTGTTGAGAGTTTTGTACCGTAGAGGCCACCTGGTAGCCAATTTGGGTAATAGCGCCCGGTCCATAGCCAGCTGCTTCCATTTCCTCGCGAGAGTAGACCATCTCGCTCTTGTAGGAAGCCAAGTTGCCGAAGGGGAAGAGGTTGCTGGTCTGGTTAGTGGAGGCAATCTCGTTGTTGGTGTTTTTGCCACGGACGCTGCGGTACTGGTTCCAGCCCGTCTCGTCCTGCGGGAAAGTAGTGGCGTTGTGGTTGAGGGACATATCCTTAGCCACGAGGCGCCAGTTGACGATGGTGTCGTAGCCGCAGAAGGGGATATAGGCGATGTATCTGTTAGCCTGGCCCGGGACAGTGGCCATATTCGTGCGGCGAATCGGGGCGCTGCTGCCGAGCTGATAAACGACATAGATGGAGTCCGGATCCATACCCGCGGCGACAGTGGTGTTAATGCTTGCTTCGATGCGTGCGCCACGGCTCTGGGGATAATCCATCTGGTCGGGGTAAGCAATCATGGTAGCCACGGGGAGAGCCATAGAGATCGGGCTACACTTGACGGTGATATTGTCGAAATACCAACCCTCATTGGTGGAGCCTGCAGAGGTGCGCGGCTTGAGGCGGAAACGGATGATGATTTTCTTTTGTTCGAGCGGAGCCTCGTTGAGGACGTTGGCCAGTTTGAAACGTTCACGTTTCCACCAAGAGTTGTTGGGCGTAGCGCCTTGCCAGATGTCGTAGGCACGTTCCGAATAGGAGTCATAGTCATGGAAATAGGAGCTACCGCCGCCCCAAGTATCATCGACGTAGAGGTCGCCCAGCACAGTCCATTCCGTTTGGTGAGCGAGACGAGCCTCGATAGTAGCCACCTCGGTAGGGTTGCCACAAGTCATAGGATCGACATCGCAAATGTGCATGAATTCCAGATAATAGGAGGTAAACGAACCATTATCGGTAAAATCGATGGTATCGAGCTGCACAATGGTTTCTTGGCTACCATGTTGAAGTTTCAGGCTTCGACTGCCAGAAGAATAGAGTGTAGTGATAGGGGAAGCTGTACCGGAGGTCACCCCATAGGTGACCGACTCACCGGTTTCGAATCCTTGTTGGTACTTTGTGACAATCTGACTTTGTGCAGGGAGTGCCAAAATCAAAGAAATCAGGCCCAGTAACAATGACTTTCTTTTCATATTATAACATTATTATTATTTTCATTATTAATATATTGCACACGCTCCACACCTTGATTTGAAAGGTGAAGAACACGTCAAAAGAACTTACAAATATACACAAAAAAAACGAACCATCAATATTTTTTTTATTTTTTTGTTATTATTAAGACGCCTGACAAGGAGGCGGCACTCCAAATAGAGCAAGAAACCCTGTCTTGCTGTATGAGCATGACAGGGTCAGAATAGTCGGGAAAATAATGTTAAAAAAACTTAATTCTGACGTCGCTGGCGCAGCATTTCGTACATGAAAACGGCGGCAGCAACAGAGACATTAAGAGACTGGACCTCGCCGCGGATAGGGAGCTTGGCGCGAAGGTCAGCCATTTTGAGCACCTCCGATGATATGCCCGAATCCTCGGAGCCCATGACCAGAAGTGTAGGTTGCGTGAAATCGACGTCAAGGTAGTCGGTAGCACCTTTTTCAGTAGCGGCACAGATTTGCAGACCATATTGCTTGGCAATGTTAATTGTTGTTTTGAAATTGGCCTCGCGGCATATAGGCATTCTGAGCAGGGCGCCCGAAGAAGTCTTGATGGCATCTTCGTTGATTTGTGCCGTCCCCTTGTCCGGAATCACAACGGCATCAATTCCAGTGCATTCAGCCGTACGCACGATAGCGCCGAAGTTGCGGACATCGGTTATATGGTCGAGCAACAAAACAAAAGGCACCTTCCCTTGATCGGAGAGCCGTTGAAGGAGTTGCATAAAATCATGATACACAATCGGAGAAACAATAGCCACAACACCCTGATGATTGGCGTCCGTCATGCGGTTCAGTTTTTCGACCGGCACATATTGAAACGGCAAGTCCTTTTCACGGATGCGGGTCTTCAACTCCTGGAATAGCGAACCTTCCAGATTAGACTGAATCAGCAACTTGTCTATTTGCTTTCCGGCATCGACAGCTTCAATAACTGGACGGAGCCCACAGACAAGCTGCAGCTTAGATTCCTTAGGGTGTTTCACGTGAAACGATTGGTTTTCATTCTTTTCGCGCCCACCCTGGAAAGAGCGGGAATTGTTACGGTTTTTAGACGGAGATTTGCGGGAATCAAATCCCGGGAAGTCTTTATTTTTTATCATTGGAAAGGTGTTGTATATCAGTGAAACATAAAACCATCAGACTGGTTCCTGCAATGGCGGAAACCATTGTCACCGACGGGGAAAAGCGAAGGTGAAAAATGTCGATGTCAGGCATTATAGTTACAGCCATCTTTGATAACAATCTGTCGGTCAGACATGCCCGCCAGTTCCTGATTGTGGGTAACGATGACAAAAGTCTGATTGTAACGGTCGCGAAGCTGGAAGAAGAGTTCATGGAGTTCTTTGGCATGAGCCGAGTCGAGGTTGCCAGAAGGCTCGTCAGCCAGTACCACGGCGGGACGGTTGATGAGGGCACGAGCCACAGCCACCCGCTGCTGTTCGCCACCCGATAGCTGCGAAGGTTTGTGGTCGGCACGGCCGGTGAGATTTAGGAATTCGAGAATCTTCATAGCCTCCGGCTTGGCCTCGTCGAGCGTCTGACCTGCAATCATGGCTGGCATGCAGACATTCTCGACAGCCGTGAATTCAGGGAGTAGGTTATGGAATTGGAACACAAAACCAATATTGAGGTTGCGGAAGCGAGACAGTTCCTTTTCAGAGAGGTCCGACACCACCGTGTTGCGAATAGACACGACACCCTTGTCTGGCCGGTCAAGGGTGCCCATAATCTGCAGTAGCGTCGTCTTGCCGGCGCCAGAGGCGCCGACAATAGAGACCACCTCACCTTCCTGTACAGAGAGGTTGATATCCTTCAACACCTGGAGCGAGCCGTAGGATTTATAAAGATGTTCAACGCGAATCATACCGTCAGCATTACACACGTTTGCCATTCAGAAACACCGACTCCACCTTGTTCTCGCCATAGGCGTAAGGCATATACTCATAGGTGGCTATCGGCTTGGTGATGAAGAAATTGGCCAATTTTCCAACAGCGATGCTTCCCAATCGATCACTAACACCCATGGCATAGCCGCTGTTGATGGTGGTTGCATTGATAGCCTCTTCGGGCAACATGCGGTAGTTGACGCAGGCGAAAGAGAGGATGAGTTGCATATTGCCAGAGGGAGAGGAACCGGGGTTGTAGTCGGACGCCATAGCCACAGGCAAACCGGCGTCCATCATCTTACGCACCGGAGCATGCTGCATGTTGAGGAAGAACGCCGCACCAGGCAGCACGGTAGGCATGGTTTCAGACTCCAGAAGGCAAGCGATTTCAGCATCGCCAGTATATTCCAGGTGGTCGCATGAGAGCGCGTTGTATTTCACAGCCACCTGGATGCCGCCCGAGCAAGCCATCTCGTTGGCATGAATCTTGGGACGCATGCCGTATTTGGCGCCGGCCTCAAGCATACGTTCCGTATCGTGGACGGTAAAGAAACCCTCGTCGCAGAACACGTCAATGTAATCGGCCAATCCCTCATCGGCAGCGCGGGGAATCATCTCGTTGATGACGATGTCCACGAATTTTTCTTGGCAACCGCGGTATTCCATAGGAATGCCATGCGCGCCCAGCAGTGTGGACTTGATGGTCAACGGCGAAGACTCTTTCAGGCGACGTATGACACGGAGCATCTTGAGTTCAGCGTCGGTAGTCATGCCATAGCCCGACTTGATTTCGACAGCACCGGTGCCGAAAGATGTCATCATCTCGAGACGTGCCATAGCGTCGTTGAAAAGTTGATCTTCAGAAGCTTCCTGGACGCGTTTGGCAGAATTGAGGATACCGCCGCCGCGTTTGGCAATTTCATCGTAGGAGAGACCACGGATTTTGTCGATGTATTCTATCTCGCGGCTGCCCGCATAGACCATGTGGGTGTGGGAGTCGCAGAAGGTGGGGAATACCATACGGCCTTTGGCGTCGACTTCAAGGTCGAACACCTGCTCTTGCAGCTGAGACATGGGGCCGAAAGCAGCAATCTTATCGTCTTCGACAATCAGGAAAGCATCTTTTACCGTTTGCATCTGGGCCATGCTTTTGCCACAGACACGCAGTTGAGGTTGGTATTCAACCTGAACCAGTTCTTTAATATTTTTAACCAGAGTACGCATATATTCAAATATTCAAAAAATGGAAATATCCAGACGATTGGTATAAAGTTGACGTTAACAGAATAGAGTTATCTTTAATCGGAGATTGTCCGCGTGATTATGTTTCGTTATTAATCAGTTGCATATTTAGAACAGCTCCGCCTGAGGGCCCGAGGTGCGGATTTTGCCAAGGTGCTGATAGGCTTGCGGCGTTGCTTCGCGGCCACGAGGGGTGCGCATGATGTAGCCTTCCTGGATGAGGTAAGGTTCGTAGACCTCCTCGATAGTTCCTGCTTCTTCGCCCACGGCAGTAGCTATAGTCGTCAGGCCTACAGGACCGCCCTTAAACTTGTCGATGATGGTGGAGAGGATGCGTATATCCATCTCGTCGAGGCCGTTGCGGTCCACATTGAGTGCCTGAAGTGCATGGCGAGCGATGTCGAGGGTAATAGTGCCGTCGCCGACCACCTGGGCGAAGTCGCGAACACGACGCAAGAGGAGGTTGGCGATACGGGGTGTGCCGCGGCTGCGACGTGCTATTTCCATTGCCGACTCGCTGGTGATTTTTTGGTTGAGCAGCATCGCTGAGCGGTTGACAATTTGTGTCAGCGTAGGAGCATCATAGTACTGCAGACGTGCCGTGATGCCAAAGCGGGCACGCAGGGGAGCGGTAAGCATACCCGACCGGGTAGTGGCGCCAATAAGGGTGAACGGTTTCAAGTTAAGCTGGACGCTGCGTGCGGCGGGGCCGGATTCAATCATGATGTCGATGCGGAAATCCTCCATGGCAGAATAGAGATATTCCTCCACGATAGGCGAAAGACGATGTATCTCGTCGATAAAAAGGACATCGTTTGCACCCAGCGAAGTAAGCAAACCGGCCAAGTCGCCAGGCTTGTCAAGAACAGGACCCGAAGTCATTTTAAGACTGACGCCCAATTCGTTGGCAATAATATGGGAGAGCGTCGTCTTACCGAGGCCCGGAGGGCCATGTAGGAGCACATGGTCGAGTGGCTCGCCACGTTCTTTAGCCGCCTTGACGAATATTTTCAGGTTGGCAAGAACTTGCTGCTGACCGGCGAAATTGTCGAACGATTTGGGGCGCAGGGCGCGTTCCACCTCGCGTTCTCGCGGGCTTTGGCTGTTTCCGGTAGGGTCTAAATTATCATTCATGTGATTGAAACGACTATTGGGGGCTATATTAGCAATTTAGGAGCAGCCGCGACAAAGAGGCAGCATGACAAATAGAATGCAAAGGTACACTTAAATTTGCAAACCACAAAATAATCTTTACAAACGTCTATTTATCAAAAGATAGGAAGACTCCACGCAGCCGAGCACGATGTGACGGCGAAAATGACAGGAAGCGAAACTCCTACGCCTATGGCGACGTCAAACAAAATTATTTTCCGTTCTATCAAAAAGCAGACACAATAATAAGGAAGAAACGGCGTTACAAAAAGAAAAAAGGATAAAAATAACAAGCATCATGAAATCAGTTATAGTAGGCACCGATTTTTCAAAAGGATCGTACGTAGCACTTGAGATAGCCGTAGACATTGCCAACCAACTACAGACCGGCATCAAGCTTTTGTGGATAAAGAAGGAGAAAAACCTCTTGTCGGGCGAACAGTTAGAGGCCACCACCCATCTGGCTGAAGAAAAGCTGCAACAGCTTTGCGACCAATACCAAGCACAATTGCAACACAGCGAAATACATTGGGAGATAAAGAGTGGCAAGGTAGCCAACTGCATAGCTGACGAAGCACGCAAAGAGGAGGCGCCCATGATCGTGATAGGCACCAACGGAGCCTCGGGATTCGAGAAATACTGGATGGGCAGCACCGCTGTGCGCATCGTGCAAGAAGCCCCCTGCCCTACCCTGACAGTGCGCGAGGGGTTCAATTTCCACAAAAAGCTGGACAACATCGTCGTCCCGATACGCATCAATGCCAATTCCCGGCAGAAAGTGGGTCCGGCCGCCCAGATGGCACGCATATTCGGTTCGCACGTCCATATTCTCGGATTGATAGAAAGCGCCCAGGATGCGTTGACCCTGCGGACATACCTGAAACAAGTCGAAGCCTTCTTCGCCAAAGAGGGAATCTCTTATTCCAGCTGCGGCCGGAGGTATGAAAATTACTCTAAGACCGTACTGGAATATGCCAACAATATCAACGCCGACCTGGTGGTCATCAACACAGAGCAAGACCGCCTGTTGGCACGCCTGTTCTTAGGCACCAATGCACAGCAAATAGTTCACAATTCGCAGATTCCCGTTCTCTGCATCCACCCCGAGGACATCGGCGACATCGCAAGATAAGCACAGTTATGGCTGACGTGATAATTGTTGGCGGAGGAGCCGCCGGAATGATGGCAGCCCTGTATGCAGGCCAAAGGGGACTTCGTGTAACGCTGCTTGAAAAGATGGATCAGGCCGGCCGCAAGTTGCGCATTACCGGCAAAGGGCGCTGCAACCTCACCAATACCGCCACACTGAAAGAATTCCTTAGCCACGTGGGGTCTGATGCTCGCTTCATGCGCAATTCATTTGCCAGCTTCTTCAACAAGGAGTTGATGGAACTTTTTGAATCGCTGGGGGTTCCGTTGGTAGTGGAACGCGGTGAGCGCGTCTATCCCCAAAGCGGCAAGTCGCTGGACATCTTTCTGGCACTCATACAGAAGCTGGAAGGAATGTCGAATGTTGAGATTCGCAAGAACTGCCGAGTGCAGTCGCTCATCATAGAAGATGGCGCATGCCGCGGGGTCCGCTGTGCTGACGGCAGCAGCCTTCGGGCGCCTTCCACCATCTTGGCTACGGGAGGCATGAGCTATCCGCTGACAGGATCGACAGGCGACGGATATACTATGGCCGAGAAAGCAGGCCACACACTGAGTCCGCGCTATCCGGCACTGGTGCACCTGCTCACCGACCTTGCCATACCCAACGACCTGGTCTCTTTTGTTTTGAAGAATGTCAAACTGCGACTCAGCGATGCCAACGGCAAGACACTAAGCGAACATTTCGGAGAACTCAATTTCACCGAGAGTGGCATCGGAGGACCTATCGTCCTTTCTGCCAGCCGCATAGCCACAGGACCGCTACACGAAGGCAAGAGCATCATAGCCCATCTGGACCTGAAGCCCGCCGTAGAAGCCGCCACCTTGGACAAGCGACTGATCAACGACCTCAACAACAACGGCAACAGACTATTCCACGATGCCCTACGCATGTGGCTACCGGCAGAGATGATACCCCTTGCACTGCAGCAGCTCCGTATCGCACAATTCAAGCGCCTACATCAGATAACAGGCGAAGAGCGTCGCAAACTGCTCGGATTCCTCAAAGACCTCACCTTCCACCTGACCGGTACCGGTGGCTACGAAGAAGCAATCGTAACCCAAGGTGGTGTCAGCTTAAAAGAAATCAACCCCAAGACCATGGAATCCAAGCTTGTGAAAGGACTTTTTATAGTCGGTGAGGTGTTGGACCTTGATGCCGACACAGGCGGATACAACCTTCAACTTGCCTTCACAACAGGCCATGCCGCAGGCTGCAACTGCTAAACCACTTTTCGCAAAGCATTCCGACAAGCATAGCTGCCTTGCCATCGCGTGCAAACGAGCCGTATCGACGACCTGTTCTTCCAGCACTCAAAAAACAGGTTCGATTAAGACAGGTTCTGCTGAGTCATCTTTTGAGCTCGAGCGTCTGCAACACGTCGTGATGCATTTGCATGACATACCTACACAACAGAGAATCTGCCTCTTCGAGGCAATTGATAGCTATCACACCCCCCTAAAAAAGAGCAGTCAGTCTATTGTGGTGAAGGCATTGACCAGATGACGGATGATGGGAGTTCCATCCTGGAAAGAGATGGCGATGATATCGAAACGAGCCTCCTCGTCGCGGTCGTGCTGTAGGATATAGGCATTGGCGATCTTGATGTAAGCCTTCTGCTTCTTACGGTCGACAAAGTCCTCCGGGTCGCCATAATCCGTATGCAACCGCATCTTCACCTCGACAAACACAATCTTGTGGTCGTGGTAAGCGATGATGTCGGCCTCCAGGTGACCCAGACGCCAGTTGGTTTCAAGAATCTCATAGTCATTCTGTTCCAGGTAACGGCGAGCCATCACCTCGCCGTCTTTGCCGCTCTCATTGTGTTCTGCCATAACCCAAAATTATGAATTCTCGAACGATTCCAAAGCCACAGTGGCCTCTTCCCAATTCGACATGCACAGATCCAGCTGATCTTTGAGAGCCTGATAGTCAGCATAGAATTGGCTATCGGGCGAAGCAGGTGCCGCACCCGAAGCCAGGAGTTCTTCTTTAGCGGCCAACTGTTCTTCCAGCCGAGTGATTTCCTGTTCGATGCGATCCACGTTGCCACGTAGTTTGCGCAGTTCGCGCTCACGTTCCTTTGACTGTTGGTAGTTGAGTTTGTTTTGAGAAATCGGCTGTGAGGGTCCGCTTGCTGCAGCGCGTTTTACCTGTTCCAATTCTTTAAGATGCTCCAAACGGCGGAATTCGAGGAACTCGAAGATGTCCCCCTTGAATTCATGGATACCGCCATCGCGGAATTCAAAGAGCGTATCCGTCAAACCCTGCAGGAAATCACGGTCGTGAGAGACTACAATCAAGGTCCCCGTATACTGAAGCAAGGCGTTCTTCAACACATCCTTAGAGTTCATATCCAAGTGGTTGGTAGGTTCGTCGAGAACCAACAGATTAGACGGGGTAAGCAGAAGCTTGGCGAGAGCAAGGCGTGCCTTCTCGCCGCCCGACAGCACCTTGACCTTCTTGTCGATATCGTCGGCATCGAAGAGAAAGGAGCCCAAGATGTTGCGTATCTTAGGGCGTATATCGCCTACCGCAGCGTCGTCGATAGTCTGGAATACCGTTTTCTCTCCATCGAGCATAGCCGCCTGGTTTTGGGCATAATAGCCTATCTGGACTCCCTGACCGAGGCGGAAAAGGCCCGTATAGTCAGTCAGTTCACCAACGATAATCTTAGCCAAGGTCGACTTGCCCTCACCGTTACGGCCGACAAAAGCCATCTTAGCCCCCTTGGTTACCAAAAAATCGACGTTGTCAAACACCTGATTGTCGCCATAAGCCTTTCCCAAATGAGAGGCCTCGAGGACTATTTTGCCGCTATGCGGAGCGGGAGGGAACTGGAAATGAATACTCTCAGTAGAGACCTCGTCGACAGTAATTTTCTCCATGCGTTCCAACATCTTGATGCGGGACTGCACTTGTTTGGACTTGGTAGCCTTGTAGCGGAAACGTTCGATGAACGCCTCGATTTGAGCCACTTGACGCTGCTGGTTGGTAAGAGATGCCATCTGCGAGGCACGGCGTTCCTGCATCTGAACCACATATTCGGAATACGGTACTTTATAATCATAGATACGTCCAGCAGTAATCTCGATGGTGCGTGTAGTGATATTGTCGAGAAAAGTGCGGTCATGAGACACAAGGACAACAGCGCCAGAATAGGAGGCGAGATACGACTCGAGCCACTGGATAGATTCTATGTCGAGGTGGTTGGTTGGCTCGTCGAGGAGGAGAAAGTCAGGGTGTTTGAGCAGCAGTTTGGCCAATTCGACACGCATCTGCCAGCCGCCGCTGAATTCTTCCAGCAGCCGGTTGAAATCGTCATGGCGGAAGCCCAGTCCGAGGAGGACCTTTTCAGCCATCTCTCTACGGTTGTTGCCACCCAAAAGAGCGATCTGCTCCGTCAGTTCGTGTAGACGAGCCAGAAGACGGGCATAGTCAGCAGACTCATAATCGGTGCGTTCGGCCACCTGTAATGTAATCTGCTGCTGCTGTTGCTCCAGGCTGTCGATATGGTCGAAAGCCTTAAGCGTTTCGTCAAGGATAGACCCTTTCCCTTCGGGAATCATTTCTTGAGGGAGGTAGCCCACCGTCTGACCAGAGGCGATGATGATGGAGCCCGATTCCGGTTCAAGGGAACGGCACAGTATCTTGAGCAAAGTGGACTTGCCGGCGCCATTTTTGCCGACCAAGCCGATACGGTCGCGGTCGTTAATATTGAAAGTCACACCGTCGAAGAGGTTGTTGCCGGTGAACTGGACAGAGAGGTTATTGACAGAGATCATAGGAATTAAAAAAAGGCGAACAAAAGTCCGCCTTATAGATAGAAAATCGAATCAGATTAATGCAGTTCGAACTGGACGGGGAGGGTGAACTCGCTACGGACAGCGCGGCCGCTCTGTTTGCCAGGTTTCCATTTGGGCATGTTCTTCACAACGCGAAGAGCCTCTTTGCCGCAACCGCCGCCGATTTCGCGAAGGATGGTAGGCTTGCTGATGCTTCCGTCTTTCTCGACGACGAACTTGATGACCACGGTACCCGTAATGCCGCTTTCGCGTGCGAGGTCAGGATACTGGATGTTTTTGCCAAGGTAATCGTAGAGAGCTGTTTCACCGCCGGGGAAGGCAGCCTCTTCTTCGACGAACACGTAGATGGTTTCCTCTTCCACTTCCTTTTCGGGTTCAACAACAGTAACCACATTTTCCTGAGCTCTGTTAGCGTCGTCGCCAGCATCGACAACCTTCATTTCATGATCTGATTCAGCATCGTTGTCGATCACGTTAAGATCAGTTGCCACTTCAGGTTCCGGCTGTTCAGGCTCCGGTTCAGGTTCGGGTTGCTTCTCTTCGGTTTGGATAACATCCTCTACAATTTCAGTACCCTGGTTGATACTCTGCAGTCCTGTATCTTGCTTGGGCGAGCTTTTGAGGTTGAAAGCCACGAGAACCAATGCGAGAATGAAGACCAAACCAATTTCAAGGAACAGTCCTTTCTTTTTTTCAAGGTCTGCCTTTGCTGATTTTTTTGCTTCCATATTATTAATTTTTAATTATTTATTCTTATTTTAGACTACATATGAGCCTTCCTTTTCACACCGCTAAATTACGAACATTTTTTTAATTATCAACAATAAAATGTAAAAAAATAATCGACGACACAGACATGACAGTGGAAAGCGACACACTACAATGCCCAAAATCAGAAGAAAAGACACTCGAGAAAATGGGTGATCTTACTTGATGATGCGGTAATAATTTTCTTTGCGAGGCCGTGCCGGGGGCAGTGGTTTGGCTGGATAGCCGAGGGAGATACTTCCGACCCCCATAAGGTCGTCGGGGATGCCAAAGGATTGCATCAACTGTCGACCTTCGGGTGTGTCGAACATTTCGCGTTCGCGGTTAATCCAGCAAGAGCCCAGTCCGATGGCATGAGCCGCATTCATCATATTGCCCAGAACGAGAGCCGCGTCGCAAGTGCCGTTGCGCCATTTTTCGGGACGCGAAGCGAAAACCAGGACGATGGTAGGGGCATCGTAGTAGGGGTTGGTGTCGGTGCCCATCACGGCAGCGTTCATCTTAACCAGCTGTGCGATGATGTCGGGATTTTGCACCGCCACAATCCAGGGGTCCTGGTAGTTCATGCCCGTTGGCGCAAAGGTGCCGGCCTCGAGGACGGCCGTAAGTTCCTCGTCAGTTATTTGTTCAGGTTTATAGGCACGAACGCTACGGCGTTCTTTTAAGCATTTGAGGATTTCGTTTTGCATCATGGGAATAGATTATGATATGTTATAAAGTTTGAGGAGGGGGTCAGTTGGCGAGGGCATCTTCAACAATCATTTCATACAGTTGACGCGTGCTGATGCCCATAGCGCGTGCCTGCTTGGGGACAATGCTTTCGGCGCTTTGTCCAGGTATGGTGTTGACTTCCAAAAAGAACAGCTCATTTTTCGCCGTATCATAAATATAGTCGAAACGAACCACGCCGCTGCAGTTGAGCAAATCGTAGAGCTTTGAGGAGACATCCTGAATCTCGTTGGCTATGGAATCCTCTACCTCGGCAGGAGTCACTTCGTTAGAGAAGCCATCATATTTAGCTTCATAGTCGAAAAACTCGTGGTTGCCCAGAGGGATGATTTCGGTGATGGGGAAAACATATTTTTTACCGTTGATTTTCATGACGCCGCAATCAAATTCGCGACCCGAGATGCATTCTTCCACGAGTACCTGAGAATCTTCGGTGAAGGCCAACTCGATGGCCGGCATCAGCTGGTCGGGTGTTTTCACCTTGGTGGTAGCCACGCTGCTGCCGCCGGCGGCAGGTTTGACAAAGAGGGGATAGGAAAGTTGCGGTATGGGCGTGTGAGCGATGTCGGAAGGCTTCTTGTAAAGCAGCACGGAGCGGGCGACATTGACAAGGTTAAAGCTGCGCACCACCGGGTTACAGTAGCCCTTATGGAATGTCAGAGCCGAGGTGTAGAAACCACAGGTGGTGTATTTGATACCCAGAAGGTCGAAATAGCCTTGAATGACGCCGTTCTCGCCTGGATTGCCATGAATAATGATGAAGGCCAGATCAAAGTGAATTTTCTTGCCATTGTCTGTCACGGTAAAGTCGCCACGGTCAATCGGTTGATGGCTGCCATCATCAGCCAGCCAATACCAGACCTTGCGGTCTATGACAGCGCCGTCGGCTTCACCGACGACAATCTTATAAACATTGTACTTTTTCTTGTCGAGGGCATCGTAGACCTGACATCCGCTGTTGATGGAGATCTGATGCTCACCAGAGAAGCCTCCCATTACAAGAGCGATATTTTTCATTTGTTGCAATTAATTATATTAATGTTATGCGTTGTATCTTTCATAATATATAGAAGACGGAATCAGGGATTTCCGCTTGAGTGGATTGGCCGATGGGCGCTGCGTCTGAGTTCCTGTTCGCGAAGGTCGCATGCATCCGCGGTCTGTTGCGACATCAAGGCCGACTGGAATCGTCGCCAGATGATCTCGACAGCCAGCGATGACGGGTGCAGCATATCGTCGGCATAGAAACGGTAGTCGCGCAATTCGTCCATCATGATTTCATATGCCGGGAAATAATAGAGCCGTGAGCCTTCGTCGGCGAACGCTGCCAGAAGCTGGTCGATAGCCAACAGGAGCACAGCTTTGCCCACCTGGTTGCCGTGGGCACCATAGGCGCCATGACGTACGGGGCTCACCGTCAGCACGACTCTTTTCCCCATGGCAAGGAGGCGCTTCATCACCGGCATCCATGCCGTCACCGTCTGGTCCACCGAAGCCATCTGCTTGGTGAAAGAGGATGACGGCACTTTATGGCAGTTATTGACCACCATTCCAGAGGTGGCGAGGCAATAATGCCATGCCGAGCCGAAAGTGAGCATCACCACATCACAACCGTCAAGGAAGGCATGGAAACGGACAAGCGACTCATGGCAGGCTGTCAAACATTCCGATTTGTCGGCATGCGAGAAAGCACCATGATGATGCCAGGAATGCCAAAGCCCGTCGCGCTGCACGAGATCGGTCTCTTCCAATTCCTTGCAGTCCAAGCCACGGAGCATGGCATCGGCCATCGAGAGAGGATTATAGGTGATGCCGTAAGGGTTGGACATCGTGACGAAGCCCGACTGCATGAGCCGTGTACCGATATGCTCCGTGAAGCACGACCCCATCAACAGTATTTTGTCGTCAGGGGCGATAAGGAACGGAGCGAAGGGTGCCACCACAGGAGTCAGAAGCTTCACATCTTTCATTTGGCATTGATTTTGATGTCGTGCACTTCAGGCATATTTTCGAGGAGCGACACGAAGTTGCGGGGTTCCACAAGCATCTGAGGCGATGTCATATAGAGCGACATGTGATGGTCGGCGTCCTTGACATTGACGCTAAGCTGCACCTTGCCGCGGTTCTGCTTCACCAGTTTGTTGAGGCGATCGCAGAAATCGTCCGACACCTTGTCGATATCGATAGAGAACCCTATGGTGCGCGCGAAATTGTTCATCACATCGCCAAGCAGCATCACGCGTTTGATTTGGAGCCGGGGAGGCATTACGCTCTGCTGTCCGTCCTTGCCGTTGTAGGTGCGTTGGTTCACCTCCGCCACGACAAAGAGGAAGAGACCCTTTTCGAGGTACTGACGGTAGTCCACACAGTCTTTTCCAAAGAGTCGCAACTCGTAGCCGCCCACGAAATCCTCAATCAGGAGGCTGCCGTAGGGGTTGCCGGTTCGCTGGGAGACCCCGAATGTGGCTTGCGAGACGATGCCGCCAAAACGCACCTCGTGGCGAGGGAGGAGCGCATTGAGATCGTTGAGTTGCGTGACGTCGATGGTGGTGAAATTCTGCATTTCAAACTTATAGTCGTCGAGGGGATGGCCGCTGAGATAAAATCCGATAACCTCTTTCTCGAAGTTGCACTGTTCGACGCTGGTCCAAGGCTCACATTCCGGGATAGGCGGATGGTCTTCGGCCTTGATGTCGTCAGACATGTCGAAGATAGACATTTGCGCCATGCCAGCCGACTCCTGTTTGCGCGTCTGCCAGCGCACCAGCTTTTCGAGATAAGTAGGGGCATTCTCGGAAGGGACATCGCGGTGCATGTACTGCGCACGGTGCATGCCTTCCAATTGGTCGAAGGCACCCGACTTGACAAGCACCTCAAGGTTTTTGCGATTGATGGCCTTCATGTCGATGCGGTCAAGCAGGTCGAAGATGTCTTTGTAGGGTCCATTCTTCTCGCGTTCACTGATAATAGCCTGCGAGGCGGCCTCACCCATGCCCTTGATGGCGCAGAGGCCAAAACGGATCTGTCCTTTCTCGTTGACCGAGAAATTGATTTCCGACTCGTTGACGCTGGGAGCGAGGATCTCCAACTTGTTGCGACGGCAGTCCGTCATAAGTTCCGTGACGCGTGTGATGTCGCTGAGCGAAGAGGTCATCACCGCAGCCATGTATTCGGCGGGATAGTGGGCCTTGAGGTAGGCCGTCTGGTAGGCCACCCAGGAATAGCAGGTGGCATGCGATTTATTGAAGGCATAGGAGGCGAATTTCTTCCAGTCCTCCCATATTTTATGGAGTTTATCTTTAGGATGGCCATTTTTCTCACCCCCTTCATAAAAGAGGACCTCGAGCTCGTTCATCTTGTCAATCTGCTTCTTGCCCATAGCCTTACGGAGCGTGTCGCTCTGGCCACGGGTAAAGTTGGCCAGCTGACGGGAGAGGAGCATGACCTGTTCCTGATAGACGGTGATTCCATAGGTGTCCTTGAGGTATTTCTCCATGCAGGGGATGTCGTATTCCACCGGCTTGCGACCCAGCTTGCGGTCGATGAAGTCCGGAATATAGTCCATGGGACCCGGCCGATAGAGGGCATTCATGGCGATGAGGTCTTCAAAGACATGCGGTTGCAATTCGCGAAGGTATTTCTGCATGCCCGCCGACTCGAACTGGAACGTGCCTACCGTGTTGCCGTCACAGAAAAGCTGGTAGGTTTTTTCGTCATCGATGGGGATATGGTCGATGTCGATGTCGATGCCGTGGTGTTTCTTGATGTTGTTGAGCGCGTCTTTGATGATGGTAAGGTTTTTGAGGCCCAGAAAGTCCATTTTGATAAGACCCACGGTCTCAACGACGTGACCGTCGTATTGCGTCACCAAGACATCTTCGCCGCTTTCTTTGTCCTTGATGGTACACATCGGCGCGAACTTGGTCAGGTCGTCGGCGCCGATGATGACGCCGCAGGCATGGATGCCCGTCTGCCGGTTGGTGTCTTCCAGCTCCTCGGCATACGTCAGCATGGACTTGATGGATTCGTCGTCGCCCTCCATGATTTCGCGCAGTTCGGGGACATAGCGGTAGCAGTTTTTGAGGTTCACCTTGGGCGACTTGCCGTTCTCGTCCTTTATATTTTCCGGAAAACCGCGGTCGGGGATATAGCTCTTGATCTGGTTGACGATGCTGAGGGGCACCTTCTGGATGCGCCCCACATCCTGGATGGCAGACTTGCTGGCCATGGTGCCGTAGGTGATAATATGGGCCACTTTTTCTTTGCCGTATTTTTCGGTGATCCATTCCAGCACCTTGCCGCGACCGGCATCGTCAAAGTCGACGTCGATATCGGGCAGCGAGATGCGGTCGGGATTGAGGAAACGCTCGAAAAGGAGGTCGTATTTGAGAGGGTCGATATCCGTAATCCAGAGGCAGTAGGCCACGACGCTGCCTGCCGCCGAGCCACGACCTGGGCCCACGCTGACGCCGAGTTCCTCGCGAGCGCCGCGTATATAGTCGGCCACGATAAGGAAATAGCCTGGGAAACCCATCGTCTTGATGGTGTGGAGCTCGAAGGTGATGCGTTCGCGCACCTCTTCGCTCAGGGCCTGCTGGATGGTGGAGAGATCCGACTGGTCGTTGAGGTCGGTACGGTCCGACAGATAGCGTTTGCGAGCGCCCTGCCAGACGAGCTGAGCCAGATAGTCGGCTTCGAACTTGATACGATAGAGTTTCTCATAGCCGCCCAACTTGGAGATTTTCTTTTCGGCAGCCTCCTGGCTCATCACGACCTCGCCCCTTTCGTTGCGTGTAAACTCGTCGAAGAGGTCCTGCTGGGTGATGCGGCTCCGGTATTCGGCCTCAGAGCCGAAAGAGGCGGGGATGTCGAACATGGGCATGATGGGGTCGCTGTCGATGCTGTAGACCTCAACCTTGTCGGCTATTTCGCGTGTGTTTTCGAGTGCCTCGGGAATATCGGCAAAGATGGCGGCCATCTCGTCGGGGCTTTTCAGCCACTCTTGCTTGGTGTAGTGAAGCCTATTGGGGTCATCGAAATCCTTGCCGGTGCTCAGACAGATCAGGCGGTCGTGCGCTTCGCCATGTTCCTCCTCCACGAAGTGAACATCATTGGTGGCAATCAGCTTGATGTCATACTTTCTGGCGAAATCGATGAGGTATTTGTTGACCTTCTGTTGCTTTTCGAAAGTATCGTATGCGGCGTTGGGTTTGTCGGTTTGGTGGCGTTGCATCTCGAGGTAGAAATCGTCGCCGAAGAGATTCTTGAACCACCGCACCGACTCTTCGGCACCTTCGATGTCGCCCTTCATGATTTTCTGCGGTATCTCGCCGCCGATGCATGCCGAGCAGCAGATGAGGCCTTCATGCCATTTTTCCAGCACGTTGTGGTCGATACGGGGCGAATAGAAGTATCCGTCGGTGAAAGCGATAGAGCTCAGCTTGCAGAGGCTCTTGTAGCCCTGTTTGTTTTTGGCCAGCAGGATAAGATGCCAGCCGCTGCGGTCGGTGATGCGGTCGCGTCCCGTTTCGGGGTCGCGTTCCTTGACGTTGGCATCCTTGTCGTAGAGTGTGCGGTGTGCACAATAGGTCTCGATACCGATGATGGGTTTGAATATCTGCGCTTTGAGCTGTTCCACCTGGTATTGTGCCTCCTGTTTTTCTTCGGGCGAGGCGCCGTCGTTGGCCAAGATGGCTTCCTGCTCCTTGATTTTGTCTTTGACCTTGCCGTTTTCTTTCTTGGCCGTGTCGACCAGCTCTTTGATGCCGAACATGTTGCCGTGGTCGGTGAGGGCCATGGCGTACATGCCATTCTTCTTGCATTTTTTTATCAAGTCGGGCACCTTCGACATTCCGTCGAGGATAGAGAAATGCGAGTGGACGTGTAAATGGGTGAAATAGGGCATACTACAACAATAATGAGGAAGACAAATGAAGGTGTAAAATTAGAAAAAAAACTTCAAATGTCGCCCTCAGTCGGGGCAATAGTTTTCAACAATAGACAGAACTGGCAACAGTTCAGCGCTTTGCCTACCGCTTTTCGCCGTAATAGACGATGGTGCGCACAATGGTGTAGAGGTGCTTGCCGTTGAGGGCGTAGCGGCACTGAGTCCAGTTGCCGTGTTTGTCGAAGGTGTAGGAGCGCTTTTCCACCGTCGTGGAAGTCCCCTCATCGCTATAGAACACCTGCGTACGCTTGACGAGATTGCCGCGGCGGTCGTATTTGCGTTTTTCGGAGCATAGGAGCAGTTCGTCGGCGGTGTACTGCTCCATCTTGACGAGACGTTCGTGTTTGTCGTAGCTATAGACCGTGCGTTTGCTGACGACATTGCTGTCGGGATCATAGGTATATTCGATATGTTGCACGAGGTTGCCGCCTTCGGCATAGATATAGTGCGCCGAAATGGCCAGACGACCTTTTAGGTCATATTGTCTCGACTCGACAATATCGCCGTCATAATCAAACTTGTAGTGTATTGATTCCAAGACATTCCATCCGCCTTCGGCGGTCATGGCGAGCGGGAAAGCGACAGACTGCCGACCTCCGAAGCCCCGCTTCGTGTACTGCGACAGGTGGCCAGTGGAATCGAACAGATAGACTTCCTGGAAATTGACATCATTACCGGCGCTATACCGATGGACGACAGTCATCTCTTGCGGCCACGCCTTGAGGTTGTAGTCGTCGTAGTCGGGATGCGTCAGCGAGCGGCGGGTATGCTGTGCCGATACCGCCGACGAAAAGAGGAGAAGGATGAGGAGTATTTTTTTCATTAAACGAAAAGGGCTTCGATGTTTGTCATGTCCGGACGACTCATGGAATCCATTGGAACAGAGATTGTCAGATCAGTTTTTTGTAATGGAAGCGATGGGGAGTGTCGTCACCGAGACGTTTTTTGCGGTTTTCTTCATATTCGGAATAGGAGCCCTCGAAGAAGTACACTTGCGAGTCGCCTTCAAAAGCCAGAATATGGGTGCAAATGCGGTCCAGGAACCAGCGGTCGTGGCTGATGACGACGGCGCATCCGGCAAAGTTCTCCAGGCCCTCTTCGAGGGCGCGCATCGTATTGACATCGATGTCATTGGTCGGCTCGTCGAGGAGGAGCACATTGGCTTCGCTCTTCAGAGTCAGCGCCAGGTGGAGCCGGTTGCGTTCGCCGCCGCTGAGGACGCCGGCTTTCTTGCTTTGGTCGTTGCCGCTGAAGTTGAAACGGCTGATATAGGCGCGGCTGTTAATCAGGCGGCCGCCCATCTGGATTTGCTCGTTGCCCTCGCTGACCACTTCCCAGACTGATTTTTCGGGGTCGATCTGCACGTGCTGCTGGTCGACATAGCCAATCTTGACCGTCTCGCCCACGGTGAAGGTACCCGTGTCGGGCTTTTCGAGACCCATGATGAGGCGGAACAGTGTCGTTTTGCCGCAGCCGTTGGGGCCAATAACGCCGACGATACCCGCGGGAGGCAGCGAGAAGGTGAGGTTTTCGTAGAGCAGCTTGTCGCCGTAGGCTTTGCTGACGCCCTGCACCTCCAGCACCTTATTGCCCAGACGGGGACCATTGGGGATGTAGATTTCGAGGTTCTGTTCCTTTTCTTTAGTGTCTTCATTCATCATACGGTCGTAGGCAGCCAGACGGGCTTTGCCCTTGGCGTGGCGCGCTTTGGGAGCCATACGCACCCACTCCAGTTCGCGCTGCAGGGTCTTGCGGCGTTTGCTTTCCTGCTTTTCTTCCAGCGCAAGGCGTTGTGTTTTCTGGTCGAGCCACGAGCTGTAGTTGCCCTGCCAGGGGATGCCCTCTCCCCTATCCAGTTCAAGAATCCAGCCCGCCACATTGTCGAGGAAGTAGCGGTCGTGGGTCACGGCGATGACCGTGCCCTTGTATTGCTGGAGATGGTGTTCGAGCCATTCGATGCTTTCGGCATCGAGGTGGTTGGTAGGCTCGTCGAGCAGCAGGATGTCGGGTTCCTGGAGCAGCAGACGGCACAGCGCCACGCGGCGGCGTTCACCGCCGCTGAGGTTCTTGACCAGCTGGTCTTCTTCGGGGCAGCGGAGCGCATCCATGGCACGTTCCAGGCGGCTGTCGAGGTTCCAAGCGTCGTGCTGGTCAAGGAGTTCTGTCAGCTCACCCTGTCGTTCGCAGAGTTTGTCGAAGTCGGCGTCGGGCTCGGCAAAGGCGTTGTTCACCTCTTCGTATTCCTTCAGCCAGTCCACCACATCCTGCACGGCCTCCTGCACCACCTCCTTGACGGTCTTCGTGTCGTCCAGCTTGGGCTCCTGTTCCAAATAGCCCACGCTGTAGCCGGGCGAGAAAACGACCTCGCCCTGGTAATCCTTGTCCACTCCGGCAATGATTTTCAGCAGGCTGGACTTGCCGCTGCCGTTGAGGCCTATGATGCCGATTTTGGCTCCGTAGAAGAAGCTCAGATAAATGTCTTTCAATATCTGGCGGCTTGGCGGAATCAGCTTGCCGACGCCCACCATCGAGAAGATAATCTTTTTGTCGTCTGCCATAATTTATGTTGATATGGGGGTTGTTGATATGTTTTTGTGGATATGGGGGGTGTTGATATGATTTTCCGTTGATATGTTGATATGTTGATATGTTGATATGTTGATATGATTTTTGTTGATATTCTTATTGCTGATATTCAAATTATTAATCTGTTAAATATATTGATATTATGGTTGATTCCTGTTTTTTTGGTAATTCCTGTTCAAAGAGGATGAATCAGATAGCAATAAGTTCTTCGCCAAGATTCTTCAATGCCTGTTTTATTTCAAGTTTGCGACGCTCACTGGGTGTTTTTATTCCATATATGTATTTCGACAGAAGGCTTTTGTTTATGCCCATCTGACGAGCCACTTCAGATACATTCAGCTGCGCATACCGACGGGAAGTAGCATCGGACGGTACACGGCTTACGGGGCGTTAGAAGAAGCGGATAGGACTATTCGGGGTCTTCGAAGCGGATGTCTTTGACGTTGAGCTGTGTTTCGGTCTTGCCGTTCCAGTAGTTTTCTTCAAGGAGGTAGCAGAGGCTGAAGGCGTCGCCGCGTTTGACACGATTGTAGTATTCACCCAATTGGAAACCGATAGCCGGGAAGGCCCGCGAGCGCGAGGTGAGCTGTATGGCTGAGAATTTGAGGTGGTTGGAACCTACGACACGAGGGGAACCCGTATCGACAAGGTGATGGGTGCAGAATACGGGGACGTTGTTTTCGGGACCGAAGGGCGAGAACTGCTTGAGGATGCGGAGAAACTTGGGCGTGATATGCTCAGAGAAACTGATTTCGGCATCGATTTCTATCTCAGGGACAGTAGCCTCGGGGGGAAGGTTTTGCGCCACAATCTGCTCGAAGCGTTCCACGAAGCGGTCGAAGTTTTCCGGGCGTAGCGAGACGCCGGCAGCGCTTTTGTGGCCACCGAAATGTTCGAGCAGGTCGGCACACTGCTCGAGAGCAGAATGGATATCGAACTCCTTGATGCTGCGGGCCGAACCCACGAAAAGGTCGTCGGTCGAGCGAGTGAACACGATGGTGGGCCGGTAGTAGGCTTCGACGAGGCGTGAAGCCACGATGCCAACCACGCCGCGATGCCAGTCTTCGCCGAACAGGACGATGGAATGGCGGGAGGAGAGGTTGATGTCGCTCTCAAGGCGGTGCTTGGCTTCGTCGGTAGCCTGAGTGTCGAGGCCCTTGCGCTCAAGGTTGTAGTTGTTGATCTCCTCGGCAAGACGGGAGGCCACCTCCATGTTTTCAGCCAACAGGAGCCGCACCGAGTCGAAGGCGCTGTGAATGCGTCCTGCAGCGTTGATA
Organism: uncultured Bacteroidales bacterium; assembly: GCA_946542135.1. Classification (GTDB taxonomy): domain Bacteria; phylum Bacteroidota; class Bacteroidia; order Bacteroidales; family P3; genus Colimorpha. Next base: position 6,506 of record CAMNKG010000002.1, on the reverse strand, counting down.
CGGGGACCTACAAGAAACACCAAATCGCTGATGTTGAGATCTTTCTTGAAATAAGAAGCTTTTTCGGGATTTTCGGCACGTTCCTCCTTGGAACGGCGCTCGATGTGTCCATAGGTGAGAATGGCTTCGAGACCCGGACGAGGACAGGTATTGATGACCTTGAGCCCGAAGGCGGCCAGGACGCGGTTTTCGCCCATAATGGGGACAATGTCGGAAGCGATGCTGACGGCCACCAGATCAAGGTAACGCAACAGCTTCAGCTTCAGCATTTCCATATTTTTCTTCTGGATGGGCGACAGGTCGTTGGCCGAGTCGCAGAGGCGTACACCCAGCTTCTGTTCCATATAAGCTTCGACAATTTTGAAGCCGATACCGCAACCCGAAAGTTCCTTGTAGGGATAGGGACAGTCGGGGCGTTTCGGGTCGAGGACGGCGCAGCATGCGGGGAGCGTGTCGCCCGGCAGGTGATGGTCGCCGACGATGATGTCGATGCCAAAAGAGTTAGCATAGTCAGCCTGCTCGATAGCTTTGATGCCGCAATCGAGGGCAATGATGAGTTTGACACCCGTGCGATGGGCGTAGTCAATACCTTGGAAGGAGATGCCATATCCTTCGGTATCGCGATCAGGAATATAGAAGTCGATGTTGTAGTGGAGGGTATGGAAGTAGGAGTATACCAGCGCGACAGCCGAGGTGCCGTCGACGTCGTAGTCTCCATAGATGAGCATGCGTTCCTTGTTACGTATGGCTTCGTTGATGCGTGCAATGGCACGGTCCATATCTTTCATAAGAAATGGATCGTGAAGTTGGTCTAAACTGGGGCGGAAGAAGTGTTTGGCTTCTTCGAAGGTAGAGACACCACGTTCTACGAGCAGTGTGGCAATAATTTTGTCCACACCCAAAGATTCCGCTAGCTTTTCAACAACCTCTATATCATAATCTTTCCTTAATATCCAACGTTTATTTTTCATTTTTTACTGGGTGTAAAATTACAAAATTTTTTGATAATAAAAAAAGATTTTGTTTTTTTGGTTTCAAAAAACAGACCTGCACCTCGGAGAAAGCATTGAAAACATGCATTCTTCGAGGTGAAAAGTTTTTTTTGGGAAAAATTTCGCCCGAGGGTGTAAAAGGAGGAGGTATTATGACTTGCGGCGGAAGCGAGCGGCGAGGCGGGCAGAGAGGCCGTAGGAGAGGATGGAGCGGCGATAGATGACGGCGGAGAGCCAGGCGGTGAGGGGGAAGGTGCCGACGAGCAAGGCCATGGAGAAATAGAGTTGCGACAGTGGCACGCCGAAGGGGATGCGAAGCATCATGGCGATGGGCGACGTGAGGGGGAAGATGGAGAGGAACTGGCTCAGCGTCCCCGACGGGGCATTGATCATGGCGGGCATGAGCAGGAGGGTGAGAAGAAGGGGTACGGTGAGCGGGAGAGAGAAGATTTGCGTGTCGGTATCCGTGTCGGAGAGCGCGCCGGCGGCGGCAAACAGCGAGGCATACAGCAGATAGCCGAAGAGGAAAAAGAAGAGGAAGGACAAGAGCACAGGCCCATAGTTGATGGCCGTGAGGCCTTCGAGAAGCGGCGAGATGTCGGGAGCCGTCTGAAGCTGTTCCATTTGCGAGGTGGCCTCGACACCTTTGGTGGCCAGCTCGGCGACCTGATGGCGTTGCGATGCCTGGTGGAAAAGGTCGGCATGGGATGCTTGGATTATGCCCAAGGCGGCACCCGACAGGACGACCCACAGCAGGAATTGGGTGATGCCCACCAAAGCGATACCCACAATTTTGCCTATCATGAGCTGCAGGGGTTTCAGCGAGCAGACGAGCACCTCAACGATGCGGTTGGCCTTTTCCTCGACGACACCACGCATCACCTGAGAGCCAAACATAAAGATGGCGAAATAGATGAGCATTGACAGAAGCAACCCCATACCGGTCTTGACCTCGAGAAAGGCCTCGCGACCCGTTTCCAGGTCCTCCGTGCGGAGGTTGATTTTGGTGTTGGAGATGAGCGCATACTCGTCGTCGGAGATGTCGTGGGCGCGCAGCAGCCTGTTGCGAAGGATTTGCTGCAGCTGCCGGTCTACGTCGTAGCGTAGCGTCTGTGGTGGCAGCTGGCTTTTGTAATAAAGGCAGGCGTCGGTAGGTATGGCCTGCGTGGAGCGGCTGCGGACATAGAGGACCGCGTCGACGGGGTCGTCGCCATCGAGTTGGCGAAGCGCGTACTCGAGCGAGGCGGCATAGCGATAAGTGACATTGCTGCCCGACACGAAGCGGCAATCGGCACTAAGGGTATCGTTACGGTCGAGACCGCCAAAGATGCCCGACTCGTCGGCAATGGCCACCACACTTTGTTCGGTGGGTTTGAGCGACAGATAGAGCGGAATGGCATAGAGGGCGGCAACAAGGAGCGGGACCACGATTGTCAGCAGCCAAAAAGACTTTTTGCGGACACGGGTCACATATTCACGACGAATGACGAGGAGGATTTTGTTCAAAGCGAAATTATAATTATGGGTTTGGAACTATCAGCAATCAGAGGAAGAGATGGAGGGTTGGGTCTCTTTGACCGTTTGGATGAAGATGTCGTTCATGGAGGGTAGTATCTCGCGAAGCGAGACGATATGGCACTGTGGGAGCAGCGCCGCGACGAGGTCGTTGGAGGAGGCGTCCTGGGTCAAGTCGACCGTTAGGGTGAGGAGGTCGGCCGAGGAGTGGCTGCTGACAATCGGCAGACTGGATGGCAGGGACAGCGGCGCGGAGAGATCGGAGAGCACCACCTCGTAGCGGCGCTGGCTGAAGGAGCGACGGATCTCGTCGACGGCACCGTTGAGGACCACGCGAGACTTGTTGATGAGGGCGATATCGTCGCAGAGCTCCTCGACCGAGGCCATGTTATGGGTCGAGAAGATAACGGTGGCGCCCTGTTCGCGGAGGGTCAGTATCTCCTTTTTGAGGAGGTCGGCGTTGAGGGGGTCGAAGCCGCTGAAAGGCTCGTCGAATATGAGCAACCGCGGCTGATGCACCACGGTGACAATGAATTGCACTTTCTGCTGCATGCCCTTGGAAAGTTCGGCGACGGGACGGTTCCACCAGTCCGAAATCTGGAATTTGTCGAACCAATGGCGGAGGCGGCGCAGGGCATCGGCGTGGGAGAGCCCTTTGAGGCGAGCCAGGTAGAGCGCCTGTTCGCCCACGCGCATCTTCTTGTAGAGACCACGTTCTTCGGGCAGATAGCCTATCTGCGACACATGTGCGTCGCTCAGCGGCGCGCCGTCGAACAGGATTGTTCCGCTGTCGGGAAGGGCGATACGGTTGATGAGGCGTATGAGCGTTGTCTTGCCCGCGCCATTAGGGCCCAGCAGGCCGAAGACAACGCCCTGTCGGACGCCCAAACTAATGTCGTCGAGGGCCCTGTAGTCGCCGAAATTCTTCACTATATGTTGCGTTTCGAGGAGCATAGTGATGTGACTTATTGGGTTGATTTCTTTTTGGAGGGATAGCGAATCAGGATAATCTCGGCCAGCAGCATGGCCAAGGCCAGGAGGATGCAGTAGCGCCACAGGGGGCGGCCTTCCATCTGCTGCTTGAGGTAGGCGTCGAGCGGCTTGTCGATATTTTTGACGACGCTGCAATGGTCCAAATGGAAGTCGTCGACCATCTTGGCGACCGCCTCAGAGCCGAGGAAATGCATCTCCGATTCCAACCTGGAGTAGTTGAATGCGATGCCTTCGGTTGGCGTGTCGGCCACCATGATGCGATAGTTGCCCGCCTGGTGCACCGAGCCGTGAGGCACAAGGAAAGAACCCGAGGAATTGTTGCGCAAATCAGGAATTTCGTCGTAAGAGCCGTCGGCAGCCACCAGCCTGACGTTGCCCGAGGGGTTGGTGTAGTCGCCCATGAGGGGCACGGGCTGCTGATGAGAGAGCGACACGGCGGGTAGCGAAGGAGCGATGCTGTAGAGCGCCATGTTGTAGAGCGTAGGGACGAAAAGGGCCTGTCTGACAAAGTCCGTGTGGCTGTCGCGCAACGGCGACGCGATGAGATAGAGCCTGCCAGCGCCACAGGGCGTTGCGGTGATGTATTCGTCGCCGGAATTCAGCGCAATGACCGATTCCTTGATTGTGGCCGCGTCGGCGCCAAGCCTGTTGTAGCCCGTCACGGCAGGCATCTCCATGGTTTGCGACGCGGTGGTGAAGACATTACGGTAGAGCGGGTGGTCGACATTGACGGTGGAGGCCATCACCCGCGAGCTGTTCCAACCCTGCAGGCGCGGCGCCGAAAAGAGTGCCAGCGCCTCGTTGTAGGATGCGAGGTCGGCATGGTCGGGCAGCACCACCGCCGCCGTGCCGCCGGAAGTGACGAAAGCATGAAGCGACTGCGCTATACCGCTGCTGAACGAGGGCAACTCGTCGAGCAGGACGAAGTCATTGCCGTCGAGGCGGCTGAAGTCCATCTGCTGCATCGACATGGAGCGGTAAACGATCAGGGAGTCGTCGGCGAAGAGGCGCTGCAAGAACTCGTTGCTGCTGGCACCCTCCACGACGAGCATGTTGATATGCTGACGGACATTGAGCGAGAAGTAGTATCTGTCGTCGAACGTGATGGGATAGTCGTTGATTTCCACATATCCTTCGGAGATACCCGGAGCATCGATGGCAAAATGCATGGTAAGCGTTGTGACGTCACCCGCCGCGACATCGGCGGTAGCCAAAGCCCGCTGATGCCCATTGACGAAGAGCGTCACAGGCACCTTCTCCAAGTTTTCGTTGCCGTCGTTGCGTAGCGTGACATCGACGGCGACACTGCTACCCACGTTGAAGACCGGGGCATTGAACGCGAGCGTGTCGATGAAAAGGTTGTCCTGGTCGGAAGAAGCCAGCGGCACCAATGTCGCCTTGACGACGGAGTCGGTAGGAAAATCGTGGAAATCAGCCATCGATGCCTGGAAATCAGAAACAAGGAAGGCAAACTTGTTGGCTCCGGAGCCGCGGTGCAGGAAATCGAACTGTCGCTTGGCGGAGGTGGCAAGCGACGGCGACGACGAGGAGCGTTCCACGCGGTCTATTTCGTTAAGGACTTCTTCTTTTGTAAGCCAGTGAAATTGACGGCCTTCGGCATCGTTGGTCATCAACTGGAAACGGTCGGTAGGACCAAAAGCGGCAACGATTTCGCGAGCTTTGTTGCGGGCTTTCTCGAGGAGAGCGACATTGCCATCGGTACTTTCCATGCTGAACGAGTTGTCGAGGTAAATGCTCACATCGCTGCCACCGGAGCGGAGCTGTTGCTCCTTGGCGGGAATCACCGGCCGCGTGAAGGCGAGGACCAGAAAAACGATGGCCAGCATGCGGGCAGCGAGGATGAGGAGCTGGCGAAGCCGCGACTGGCGTCGCGTTTCTGACTGCAGCTGCTCCAGGTAGTCCACATTGCTGAAATAAATTTTGCGGTAGCGACGGAAATTGAAGAGGTGTACCGCTATGGGGACGGCGAGCGCCAGGAGGCCCAGAAGGAAGAGAGGTGACGAGAGGATCATGGCTGCGGCGTTTTGTTTTTCTTCTGACGAGATGAGTAATAGCGGCACACTTCGGCGATGCCGCAGTCGGTGCAATGCGGGTTGCGGGCAGTGCAGACATATCGGCCATGAAGGATGAGCCAGTGGTGCGCCAGGGGAATCTTGTCGGCGGGGATATGTTTCTCAAGGGTCAACTCGGTCTGCAGCGGAGTCTTGGACTTCGTCGTCAGACCGATGCGCTCGGAGACGCGAAACACGTGGGTGTCGACAGGCATCACCGACTGGTTGAAGATGACCGCAGCGACGACATTGGCCGTTTTGCGACCCACCCCGGGAAGCGTTTGCAGCAGCCCGACATCGTCGGGGACCACGCCGCCGAAATCCTGCTGCAGCTTCTCGGCCATGCCTTTCAGATGTCGACTTTTGTTGTTGGGATACGACACCGACTTGATAAAGGCATAGATGTCGTCGACCGATGCCGCAGCCATGGCGGCGGCATCAGGGAAAGCCGCAAAGAGGGCCGGCGTGACCTGGTTGACCCGCTTGTCGGTACACTGCGCCGACAGGATGACGGCAACCAGAAGCTGGAACGGCGTAGCGTAGTCCAACTCGCTGGCCGCCGTGGGGCGTTCTTTTTCGAAATAGGCGATCACTTTTGCATAACGTTCTTCAGTACGCATAAGGCAGGGTGAGGAATGGTATTATAATGTTTGGTGGACTATTGGCGTGAGTTGTCGGTTGGGTTGAGAGAGAGGGTTACGATGACGGGATAGTGGTCAGAGATTTCCGATTTGAGGCGTTTGTAGCTGCGCGCTTGGAGGGAAGCGGAGTGGAGCACCATATCGATGCGGAATGCCGGGAAGATGGCGTTGCGACGGTGTGTGAAGGTGCCGTGGTATGTCGTGCTGAATCCTTGGCCCACCTCGCAGTAGCTGTCTTTCAGGTATTGGCGGCATTGCTGGTAGAAGAACGACGCCGGCGGGTCGTTGAAGTC
>CAMNKG010000001.1 GCA_946542135.1 uncultured Bacteroidales bacterium | reverse complement strand
CACGGAAAGCATTGCCCTTAATTTTACCTTTTTGCTGCTTTCTGTATCTTGTTTTTTTCGGTTGTAACATTGTTACTTCTATTTAAAGAGACGGCTGGTGCCGGTGAATAGACCGGGGGTAGAGCTGTCTTACTTGGAATTATTATTTCTATTGTTATTTCTTTTGCGGGGGCCCGAGGAGGGGCGACCCATACCGGCCGGACGTTTGTTGTCCTTGGCAGCCTGACCGCCTACGGTAGAGGGGACCAGTTCGCGTTTGCCATAGACGACGCCGCGGCAGATCCAAACCTTGACGCCCATGCGGCCATAAGCGGTGTGAGCTTCGGCGAGAGCGTAGTCGATGTCGGCGCGGAGGGTGTGGAGGGGTGTACGACCTTCCTTGTAGTGTTCGGTGCGTGACATTTCAGCGCCGCCGATACGACCGGAGATGGAGACCTTGATGCCTTCGGCACCGATTCTCATGGTCGAGGCGATGGCAGTCTTGATGGCGCGGCGGTACTGTACACGGCCTTCAATCTGCTTGGCGATGTTTTGAGCCACGAGGACAGCGTCGAGTTCGGGGCGTTTCACCTCGGAGATGTTGATCTGGACATCCTTGCCAGTGAGTTTCTTCAACTCTTCTTTCAGTTTGTCGACTTCAGAGCCGGCCTTACCGATAATCAGACCCGGACGAGCGGTGTTGATTGTAACGGTAAGGAGTTTCAGGGTTCTTTCGATGTAGATTTTCGAAATCCCAGCTTTGGCGAGACGAGCATTGAGGTACTTACGAATCTTATTATCCTCAACAAGTTTCTGCTCGAATTTTCTTCCGCCATACCAGTTAGAGTCCCATCCGCGGATGATACCTAATCTGTTTCCAATTGGGTTAGTTTTTTGTCCCATTCTTGAAATTCTTCTTATTGATTACTTTAATTATTCTTGTGTTTGATCCTTCACAGAGGCGGCAGCGGCTTCGTCGGCGCGGCTACCGATCACCATGGTGATGTGGTTGCTGCGTTTGCGGATTCTGTAACCGCGACCCTGGGGAGCCGTGCGCATGCGTTTCATTGTGCGGCCTTCGTCGACCATGATGGTTTTCACATAGAGTTGGCTGTCTTCCATGCGTTTGCCTTCGTTTTTAGCCTGCCAGTTGGCGATAGCGGAGAGGAGGAGTTTACGCATTTTCGGTGCCGATTCTCTGGGATTGTATTGGAGGATGGCAAGAGCCTTTTCTACATCAACACCACGGATCAGATCGGCGACAAGGCGAGTCTTACGCGGGGAAGTCGGATTGTTCATCAACTTAGCCACATAGAAGGTCTTGTTAGCTTCTTTGCGTGCTTCAGCACTATTATGTTTTCTACGTCCCATTGTTCTTTTAACGTTTTAGGATATCTGGGGATATCTTATTTATTTTTTACCTTTATCTTTAGATCCGGCGTGGCCGCGGAAAATACGCGTCGGAGCGAATTCGCCGAGTTTATGTCCCACCATGTTTTCAGTGACATATACGGGGATGAATTTGTTGCCGTTATGCACTGCGATGGTCTGGCCAACGAAGTCGGGCGAAATCATAGAAGCTCTCGACCAAGTCTTGATGGTGACCTTCTTGTTGGACTGTTGTGCCTCGATTACTCTTTTTTCCAGTTTGTGGAAAATGTACGGACCTTTCTTTAATGAACGACTCATCTTTTAGTTTAGCTTTAATCGTTATTACTTCTTTCTTCTTTCGACAATGAACTTGCTCGATTGTTTCTTCGGAGCGCGAGTCTTGTAGCCCTTTGCGGGGATACCCTTGCGCGAACGAGGATGTCCACCAGTCTGGCGACCCTCGCCGCCGCCCATGGGGTGGTCGACAGGGTTCATGACGACGCCGCGGTTGCGCGGGCGACGGCCGAGCCAACGGTTGCGACCGGCCTTACCGCCGACCTCGAGGTTGTGTTCGGGGTTAGAGACGATACCGACGGTGGCGCGGCAGGATTGGAGGATCATGCGCATTTCGCCAGAGGGCATTTTGATGATGGCATACTTGCCGTCGCGAGACATCAGCTGAGCGTAAGCGCCGGCGGAGCGTACCATTTTAGCGCCCTGACCGGGGCGGAGCTCGATGTTGTGGATGAGGGTACCGAAGGGGATCTCAGCCAAAGTCAAAGTGTTGCCGATTTCCGGGGCAACGCCGTTACCTGACATGATAGTCTGACCGACCTTAAGGCCTTGGGGAGCGAGGATATAGCGTTTTTCGCCGTCGGCGTAGAAAACGAGGGCGATACGCGAGCTGCGGTTGGGGTCGTACTCGATGGTTTTGACAGTTGCAGGGACACCGTCCTTGTCGCGTTTGAAGTCGACGAAGCGGTAGAGTTGTTTGTGGCCGCCGCCGATGTAGCGCATGGTCATTTTACCCTGGTTGTTACGACCGCCAGATTTGCGGATACCGTAGACAAGGCTCTTCTCCGGTTTGGTAGCGGTAATGTCGTCATTGGTGACGACGATTTTGTGACGCTGACCGGGGGTTGTCGGTTTAATTTTCTTTAAAGCCATTTCTTTTTACTTGTGTTCTCTTATCAGTGGAACTTACTATTAAAATATTTGACAATAGGAAGCTGGCGAGAACCAGCTTCCTTGGTTAATTTCAGATGCTGCTGTAGAAGTCAATCGTGTTGTCGGGTGCGAGGGTGACGACAGCCTTCTTGAAGGCGTTGGTACGGCCCTGGAGGAAGCCAGCCTTGGTGTAGCGGCTTTTCGACTTACCGGAGTAGTTCATGGTGTTGACATCAACAACTTTGACATTATAGAACTCTTCGACAGCTTTCTTAATCTCAATTTTGTTAGCCCGTTTGTCAACGATAAAGCCGTAACGGTTCTGTGCCGGTTTCAGCGCAATGCCTTTGTCACGTTGGATGCGGGTGAGCTTAGGTTCAGCGGCAGCCTCGGTGAGTCGGGTCATTTTTTCGCTAATGAGCGGTTTTACTATAATATTCATCGTGTTAAAAATTCTTAAACTATTTTGTTACACCATTTATTTCGTTGCCAAAACGCGGGCAATTTCGCTAATTGAGCCCTCAGAAATGACGATATTGGTAGCGTCAACAATGTCATAAGTATTTAATTGATTGACGTTTACCACTTTCACATTCTTCAGGTTACGAGCAGACAAAGATATGAAATTATTTTGATTTTCAAGCACAAAAAGTGATTTTTTATCATTGACATTGAGCTTGTTCAAAACGTCGATCATAGCTTTCGTCTTGGGGGCGTCGAAAGAGAAGTTTTCGACAACAGTCATAGCGTTGTCAGCAACCTTGTAGCTCAGAGCGGAGCGGCGAGCGAGGCGTTTGACCTTGACGTTGAGCTTGAAGCGGTAGTCGCGGGGCTTGGGTCCGAAGATGCGGCCGCCGCCGACAAACACGGGGCTCTTGATATCGCCCGAGCGGGCGCCGCCGGTGCCTTTCTGGCGTTTGAGTTTGCGGGTGCTATGAGCAATTTCCGAGCGTTCTTTGCTTTTATGGGTGCCCTGACGCTGGTCGGCGAGGTACTGCTTGCAGTCGAGATAGATCGCGTGGTCGTTGGGCGTAATTGCGAAGATAGAATCGTCGAGGGTGATGGTTCTACCGGTTTCGCTTCCGTTGATGTTATAAACTTTTAACTCCATCTTTCCATTTTTAAAATTGAACCTTTGGGTCCCGGTACAGAACCTTTAACAATCATTAAATTCTTCTCAGGGATAATCTTGACCACCTGGAGGTTTTGGACCTTGACGCGATGGTTGCCCGTCTGGCCGGCCATGCGCATGCCCTTGAAGATACGCGAAGGATAGGACGAGGCGCCAATCGAACCAGGAGCGCGGAGGCGGTCATGCTGACCGTGAGTGAGATCTCCAACACCGCCGAAACCGTGTCTTTTGACGACGCCCTGGAAGCCTTTACCCTTGGAAGTGCCGACGACGTCGACGAATTCGCCTTCCTGGAAGACTTCAACAGTCAAAACTTCACCATATTTTTTCTTGTGGCCTTCTTCGAAACGCGAGAATTCAGCGAGGTAGCGTTTCGGGGTGGTGCCAGCTTTTGCAAAATGGCCTTTCATAGGCTTGGTGGTGTGAGACTCTTTCTTTTCACCAAAAGCCAACTGGATGGCCTCGTAACCATCTTTTTCGATGGTTCTTACTTGTGTAACGACACAAGGACCAGCTTCAATAACAGTGCACGGTATTTGCTTACCGTCGGCATCAAAAAGACTGGTCATTCCAATTTTTTTTCCTAATAATCCTGACATTTCTTTTTTTGATGGATTAGTTGTTGTTAGATATCAGCATACATGTGCCCGCCAAGGCAGCAGAGGCATAGGCTGAGTTAATTTCACACTTTGATTTCTACTTCGACACCACTGGGGAGTTCAAGCTTCATGAGCGCGTCGATGGTCTTGGTACGATCGTTGATTTCGATGTCCATCAAGCGCTTGTAGGAGCTGAGTTCGAACTGTTCACGCGACTTTTTGTTGACGAAAGTGGAGCGGTTGACAGTAAAAATCTTTTTGTTTGTCGGCAGCGGAATGGGGCCATTGACCACTGCGCCCGTCATTTTGACGGTCTTCACGATCTTCTCAGCCGACTTGTCGACGAGGTTGTGATCGTAAGATTTGAGTTTGATTCTGATTCTTTGACTCACGGTTTTATTGTTTAGAGATCTTATGAATAATTGTATTTACTTTTCAAGATAGCATCCTGTTGTTCCTTGCTGACTTCGGCGTAATGGGAGAATTCCATGGTGGAGTTGGCGCGTCCCGAAGTGATGGTGCGTAGCGAAGTCACATAGCCAAACATCTGTTCGAGCGGCACCTTGGCATGGATAGCCTGTACGCCGACTTTGGCGGTGATGTTTTCGAGCATGCCGCGGCGGCGGTTGAGGTCGCCGGTGACGTCGCCGACATAAGCGTCGGGGGTAAGGACTTCGAGTTTCATGATAGGTTCCAGAAGTACGGCGCCGGCTTTGCGGCAAGCGTTCTTGAAACCAATTTTGGCGCACACTTCGAAGGAGAGCTGATCAGAGTCGACCGGATGGAAAGAGCCGTCGATCACCCTGACCTTCATGCTGTCGAGCGGATAGCCTGCGAGGACGCCGTTAAGCATAGCCTCTTTGAAGCCCTTCTCGATGGCAGGGATATACTCCTTGGGAATATTGCCGCCTTTAACCTCGTTGATGAACTGAAGGCCTTTGACGCCTTCGTCGGCAGGACCGATTTCAAAGAGGATATCGGCGAACTTGCCCTTACCACCCGTCTGCTTCTTGTAGACTTCGTGGTGCTGGACAGTCTGGGTGATAGCCTCTTTGTAGGCCACTTCCGGACGACCCTGGTTGACTTCGACATTGAATTCGCGACGCAGGCGGTCCATGATGATATCCAGATGGAGCTCGCCCATGCCGCTGATGATAGTCTGTCCGGAGACCTCGTCAGTTTTGACACGGAACGTGGGGTCTTCCTCGGCGAGTTTCATCAAGGCGTTCGTCAGCTTGTCCATATCGCCCTGCGTGAGCGGTTCCACGGCGATGCTGATGACCGGTTCGGGGAACTTCATGGATTCGAGGATGATAGGATGTTGTTCATCGCACAGGGTATGTCCTGTTTTAATTTCCTTGAAGCCTACGGCAGCACCGATGTCGCCAGCCTCGATACGGTCGAGGGGGTTCTGCTTGTTGGAATGCATCTGCATGATACGGGAGATGCGTTCCTTCTTACCCGTGTTGGCGTTGTAGACATAGGAGCCCGACTCGAGAGAGCCCGAGTAGACGCGGAAAAAGCAGAGACGGCCGACGTAGGGGTCGGTGGCGATTTTGAAAGCCAGAGCCGCGAAGGGAGCCTTCACGTCGATTTTGCGTGTCTCCGTCTTTTCAGTTTTGGGGTTGATACCCTCGACATCGTTGAGGTCGAGCGGCGAAGGTAGGAAAGCGGCCACAGCGTCGAGGAGCGACTGAACACCTTTGTTTTTGAATGCCGAACCGCACATCACGGGGGTGATTTTCATGGCGAGGGTAGCCTTGCGGATCTCGGCGATGATTTCGTCCTCGGTGATGGAGTCGGGATCGTCGAAGAACTTCATCATCAGTTCTTCGTTTTCTTCGGCGACGCCTTCAATCAGTTTCTGGCGGTATTCCGAGACGACCTCTTTCAGGTCGTCGGGCATAGGAACCTCATAGAATTTGGAGCCATTGGAAGCCTCGTCCCAAATCAGGGCCTTGTTGGTGATAAGGTTAACGACACCTTTATAGAGGTCTTCCTGACCTATCGGTATCTCGATAGGGATGGGGTTGGCGCCCAGGCGTTCCTTGATTTGGTTGACGACGGCGAAGAAATCGGCGCCGGCGCGGTCCATCTTGTTGACGAAGGCGATGCGGGGCACCTTGTACTTATCAGCCTGACGCCAAACCGTTTCGGACTGAGGTTCCACGCCGCCCACGGCGCAGAAGATGGCGATAGCGCCGTCGAGGACGCGCAGAGAGCGCTCGACCTCGACAGTGAAGTCGACATGGCCAGGAGTATCGATAATATTGTATTTATATCTGTGGTCCTTCCAGTCCCAGTAGACCGTAGTGGCGGCAGAAGTGATGGTGATGCCACGTTCCTGCTCTTGGACCATCCAGTCCATGGTGGCAGAGCCCTCATGGGTTTCTCCCAACTTGTAGTTCTTGCCCGTATAGAACAAAATACGCTCGGTCGTTGTTGTTTTACCAGCATCGATATGGGCCATTATTCCTATATTTCTTGTGTAGTGAAGGTCGGACATGAGATTAGTTGAGATTAATTATTAAAGAATAAATACTATATTATTAAACAATTTTCTTTTCTTGGGGGATTAGAATCTGAAGTGCGAGAAGGCCTTGTTAGCTTCAGCCATACGGTGGATATCCTCCTTGCGTTTGAAAGCGGCGCCTTCTTCCTTGTAAGCAGCCTGGATTTCAGCGGCGAGTTTGAGAGCCATGGTTTTCTCGCTGCGTTTGCGGGAGAAGGAGATGAGGTTCTTCATGCCGATCGACTGTTTGCGTTCGGGGCGTATTTCAGTGGGGACCTGGAAGGTAGCACCACCGATACGGCGGCTTTTCACCTCGACAGAGGGGGTGATGTTGGCGAGGGCTTTTTTCCAGACTTCGAGGCCGTCTTCTTTGGTACGGTCAGAGACAACGTCGATTGCCTCGTAGAAAATCTTGTAGGCGATGGTCTTTTTGCCACCCATCATCAGGTTGTTGACGAACTTGGTCACCAGGACATCGTTGTATTTGGGATCCGGGAGGATGATTCTCTTTTTGGGTTTTGCTTTTCTCATTGCTAATTACGAGCTAAAAAACTGTTCTTAAATGGGATTATTTTGCTGCTTGCTTGGGGCGTTTGGCACCGTATTTGGAGCGACGCTGGCGACGGCCGTCGACGCCGGAGGTGTCTAAAGCACCGCGGATGATATGATAACGAACGCCGGGGAGATCCTTGACACGGCCTCCGCGGATCATAACGATGGAGTGTTCCTGCAGGTTATGGCCTTCGCCGGGGATATAGGCATTGACTTCCTTTTGGTTGGTCAGGCGGACACGGGCCACCTTACGCATAGCCGAGTTAGGTTTTTTAGGAGTGGTGGTATACACACGGGTGCAGACACCACGACGCTGCGGGCAAGCGTCCAACGCAGGAGATTTACTTTTGTACTCCATTTTCTGACGTCCTTTGCGAACTAATTGCTGAATTGTTGGCATTTCTTTTCTTTAATATTATTATTTCTAAATTAATGATTTCCGATATAATTTCAGAGCATAATATGCCCTTGAAATGGAGTGCAAAAGTACAACCATTTTTCCGAACAGCAAAGAAACATCATAACATTACTTGTTAAAAAATATTAAAATCTCATAGGGGAATTGATTTACTGTAATTTGCAACAATGTTAAATTACAATTAGCAGAGCAGTTACGTGATTTTTTGATTGCTTTTTGGAGCGCAAAAAGGAAGGCAAAAACAGAATTTCGAGGACTTTTTCAACAGCTGTTCATAACTGCGCAGGCAGGCAACCGGCGAACGAAGAAGTGATGCATGAAGAAGCCGCAGACGCCGACATAAAAGAGACAGCAGACGCCGACATAATAAAAACAGCAGACGCCGACATAAAAAAGATAGCAGTCGCCGACATAAAAAAGATAGCAGTCGCCGACATAAAAAAACAGCAGACGCTGCCTCATAATAAAGGAAGAAAAATTCAGTTGACGAAGACAACAATATTTTCAAAGAGCTGACGTTGTTGTGACATCATGAAGAAACAGATAAACGCACCCATAGTCATCATCTTGATCGTCCTATCGCTCACAATAGGAATCTTTTGGGGATCCACGGCGACCATCAAACGGATGGGGAATACGGCGTTATCGCCGTACCTGTCGGGTGGGAAATTCACCGACAAGATGGAAGCCATCTGGAGCCTTATAGACCGGCACTATGTAGACCTTTTAGACAACGACACCGTCATGGACCGCATGTATGCATCGATGCTTGCGGCGCTCGACCCGCACAGCCGATATCTGTCGCAGCAAGAGATAGCGAGCGAGATGGAATCGCTTCGAGGCAACTTTGAAGGGGTCGGCATCATACTCCGATTTATCAACGACACGGTACGCGCGTCGCAGATCATCCCCGAGGGGCCTGCCGAGAAAGCCGGGCTTCAGGCCGGCGACATCATACTCGCCGTCAACGGAGAGCCCGTCAGCGGCGTGAAGATGGGCAACGATGAGGTTGTGAAGAAGATACGGGGGCCGCGCAAAAGCATCGTTGACTTGAAGATCAAGAGGCCGTCGGAGGACGGGCTGCGGCATTTCAAAGTGGTGCGCGACGTCATCGAGACGCCCAGCATAAGCTATAGCGGGATGCTTGACGCCACGACGGGATACATACGTCTGACCCGGTTTGGGGAATCCACCCTTGACGAGTTCCGCACATCGGTGTCAACACTCAAGAAGCAAGGCATGCAAAAGATGGTACTCGACCTGCGCAACAACAGCGGAGGGTTGCTCACAGCGGCCATCGGCATATGCGACGAGTTGCTGCCCGGGAAAGAGATGATCGTGTACACCGAGGGCGCACACCAGCGGAAACAGGTGGAGCGTTCGCACAAGGGCGGGCTCTTCGACGAGGGCGAGCTCATCGTGATGATCAATGAGTATTCGGCATCGGCGAGCGAGATAGTGGCAGGCGCCATCCAGGACAACGACCGCGGCCTGGTCGTGGGACGGCGTTCGTTTGGCAAAGGCCTGGTGCAGCAGCGATTCGAGCTCCCCGACCAGTCGGCGCTCCTGCTGACCATAGCGCGCTATTACAC
Organism: uncultured Bacteroidales bacterium; assembly: GCA_946542135.1. GTDB lineage: Bacteria > Bacteroidota > Bacteroidia > Bacteroidales > P3 > Colimorpha. The sequence goes on along the minus strand of CAMNKG010000001.1, from coordinate 52,395 downwards.
CCCCTCGGGGCGTTGCATACAGCGGCCCTACGACAGAGGCAGCGACGAATACTACAATGACTTCATCCAGCAAGTCATAGACGGCTACGTCAACGATTCACTGCTTTCGCAAATCACAGACTCCACCCCCTTCTACACCACCAAAGGACGTGTCGTCTATGGCGGCGGCGGAATATACCCCGACCATTCGATCGGCTACAAAAGCGACTCCAATGTAGTTTATTACAACCAGCTGATTTCAAAGAACATCGTCAACGACTACGTATTCGACCTTGTCTCCAGTCGCGGCCAGACGATCAAGAAACAGTACAAGACCCCCGAGAGCTTCGTGTCGGCGTACCGTGTCAGCGACGCCATGCTCGAGGAGATTTTCAACAAAGCGCAACAAAAAGGAGTGGACCGCAACATGCGCTCCATAGCCAAATATAAAGAAGACATACGCACCTATGTCAAAGCAGAGATAGCCATGATGCTATACAACACCTCCTCATTCTATGCACTCACCATCAAAAACGACCCCGAGTTGCAAGAAGCCGTCACCTATTTCAAGAAAAAATAAACACCTACCGTCATGAAAAGAACAATCATTCTTGCCCTATGCATAGCCTTTGCCATAGGAAGCACACAGGCTCAGAAGGCTGTAGTCAAGGGAACCCTCGACAAAGCCACAACAGGCGTAACCGAAATCATTGTGAGCAAAATAGTCAACTCCAGCATAATACCCGACACCGTAAAGATAGACAAAGGCAACACCTTCAAATACGAAGTAGTCCTCGACCAGCCGGCGCTCTTTCTGATAGGGTCGCCAAGCTTTGGACAGAGCGTGGTGCACATCATGCTGCATCCCAAAGACAACATCCAGATAACCATAGGCTACGACAGCGAGCAGGAATACTTGCGTTTGCTTGATGCCAAAGGTTCACGCGATGTCGCCGTATACCAATCCTTCAACCAGCAGCTGTACCAGTTCAACAAGCAAGCCAAAAAGCTGGACAGCGAATACCGGACACGCAGTGCCAGCAACAGCCGGAAAATGGAGATAGCCGACGAATTCCAGCAGCTGCATACCTCGGCCAACATAGCCATCCGCAAGCTGCTGAGCGACAATAGCGACGTGCTGGTCAGTGCCTTTCTGGTCACCTATTTTGAAAACGACCTTGAGACCTACATCGACCTCTACGAATCGATAGAGCGCGGGCTGAGCAAGAAATACGGCGACAACCAGTTTGTGCAGCATGTCAGTTCCAAAGTGAAGACGAGCCTTGCTCCCGGCAAACTGGCGCCAGAGATAGCCATGAAAGACCCCGAAGGCCAGACGCGAAAGCTGAGCGACCTGAGAGGCAAGATTGTGATGATCGACTTTTGGGCCAGCTGGTGCCGTCCCTGCCGCATGGAGAATCCCAACGTCGTGAAGCTGTATCACCAATACCATAGCAAAGGGTTCGAGATATACAGTGTCTCGTTGGACAAAAGCAGAGACGAGTGGGTCAAGGCCATCAGCCAAGACGGGCTGGTGTGGGAGAACCACGTCAGCGACCTTAACGGATGGACGTCGACAGGCGGAGCGGCCTACGGCATCACGTCGGTGCCCAGCACCGTCCTTCTGGATCGGGAAGGCAGAATAATAGCCCGCAATCTGAGAGGGCGGGAATTGGAGAACAAACTGAAAGAACTTTTTGGAGAATAGGCACCATGAGCTACACCTACCAATACCCCCGGCCGTCGCTTACCGCCGACATCGTAGTCTTTGACACCAGCACCACAAAAGTGCTGCTCATCCGACGCGGCCGCGAGCCCTACAAAGACCATTGGGCCTTCCCTGGCGGTTTTTTCGACATGACCGATGCCGACATAGAGCACACTGCCGCCCGCGAGTTGGAAGAAGAGACGGGCCTCACCGGCATAGCGCTGCGCATGGCGCACGTCGCCTCGCGCGAAGGGCGCGATCCGCGGGGCCGCACAGTCAGCGTGATCTTTGTGGCCCATATCAATCCCGCGAGCCACCACCCGCAAGGCGGTGACGACGCTGCCGAAACACGGTGGTTCAACCTCGACGAGCTGCCGCCGCTGGCTTTCGACCACAGCGAGATACTGGAGAAGATAGTCCGTTGCGAGACAAAAAACAGATAGGATAACATTCTGTATCAGACCGTTTGAGGGCATCTCCATTGTATTCAAGCAAAAAACTTACAGAACAGCAACAATAAACAACAGCCCAAAGCCGTTTAGAGGGAAGAAACAACATATAAAGAATAATGAGTGCAATAACCAAGACAATGATTGAAATGGCGCTGTCGCATGTCGACGACCCCGACCTCGGACAGAGCCTGACGCAATTGGGAATGATCGAGAACATCACCATTGACGGAATGAAAGTCAAATTCGATTTGGTGCTGACCACGCCGTCATGTCCCATGAAGTCAAAGATGAAAGAAGACTGCATCAATGCCATACACGAATATGTAGACCGCCACGCCGAAGTGGAGGTAAACCTCACCTCGCGGCAAGTCCGCCAGCCCAAACCCGAGGAGATGTTCCCCAACATCAAGCACACCATCCTCGTAGCCAGTGGCAAAGGCGGTGTAGGCAAGTCCACCGTAGCCGTCAACCTGGCCGTATCGCTGGCCAAGACAGGCGCCAAGGTAGGTCTCATCGATGCCGACATCTACGGGCCCTCCATCCCCATCATGTTCAACATCACCGACCACGACATCTATGGCGAAGAGCACAACGGCAAGACCTACATGTCGCCCATCTTCAAATACAACGTCAAGCTTATGTCTGTCGGCTTTCTCGTAGACCCCGACAAAGCCATGGTATGGCGAGGCCCCATGGCCAGCGGAGCCTTAAAGCAACTGCTCACCGAGACCTGGTGGGACGAGATAGACTACCTGGTCGTCGACATGCCTCCCGGAACGGGCGACATCCAGCTTACCATAGCGCAGACCCTGCCCGTCAGCGGAGCCATCATCGTCAGCACGCCACAACAGGTAGCCCTGGCCGACGTAGTGCGCGGCGTTGAGATGTTCCAAAACCCCAACATCAACATACCCGTGCTGGGTTTTGTGGAGAACATGGCATACTTCACCCCAGCCGAACTGCCCAACAACAGATACTACATCTTCGGCAAAGAAGGCTGCAGCAAACTGTCGGAAGAGATGGGCATACCGCTGCTTGGCGAGATACCCTTGGTGCAGAGCATTGCCGAGAGCGGCGACAGCGGCAAACCCGTGGCGCTGTGGAGCGACCAGCCCACACCCGAAAGCGAAGCCTTTGACCGTCTGGCAGAGAACACCATCAAGGAAATCTGCAAGCTTGCAGCCAAATAGAGAAACCGGCGCATAGGAGGGACGGCGACCTGCCAAAGCATCCCTCCTATCCCACTAACAAAACATACCAGAAAACACCAACAAAAAGACCCTATGACCGACCAAGAAAAAACCCTCATCGAGAAAAAAGTGCAAAACGCTCTCAGCCAGATACGTCCATACCTGCAACAGGATGGCGGCGACGTAGAGTATGTAGACATGACCAATGAAGGAGTCGTCATGGTACGCCTGCAGGGGCACTGCGGATCGTGCCCACATGCCATGCAGACCCTGAAACAAGGCATTGAAAGCGCCATCAAGAAAGCCATTCCCGAAGTGAAGAGCGTGGAGAAAGTCTGATAACATACATCGCACAATGATATACACCAAAACAGGAGACAAGGGAACCACCTCGTTAGTAGGAGGACAACGGGTAGACAAGAACGATGTTCGCGTGGAGGCCTACGGCACCGTCGACGAACTCAACGCCCAGGTAGGGCTTTTGGCCGAGATGTTGAAAAAAGCCAACGGAGGCCCCGCCCGAACCGAAAATGCCGGCAAGTTAGAGACCCTGCACCTTCAACTCAAGAAAATCCAGAACCACCTCTTTGTGATCCAAACCCTTCTTGCCACGGAGCGTGCCGACATCTACGAGAAGCTTCCGCACCTTGACGACTCCGCCATCAGCAACCTGGAGCAATGGATTGACGGCATGGACGCCCAGCTGCCCAAGCTGAACAGCTTCGTCATTCCCGGAGGCAGCGAAGCCTCCGCCCAAGCCCATGTGGCCAGGACCGTATGCCGGAGAGCCGAGCGACGTACAGTGACACTCGCCCAGCACGAAAAAATCGAGGGGCAACCGCTTCAATACATCAACAGACTGTCTGATTACCTGTTTGTTGCATCGAGATATATACTATTCATCGAACAGAAAGAAGAAAATTTTTGGTCTGCTGAATAATAATTTAGGACACCGTAACGTTACAAGAATTGAATTTTTAAAAAGAAGCAAAACAACATTCACGTTCTCAACCTATTGAGATTGCAAATCAAAAAAAAACGAAAAGCACTATGTATTGGACATTAGAATTAGCATCCAAGCTTGAAGACGCACCGTGGCCAGCCAACAAAGAAGAGTTGATCGACTATGCGCAACGCACGGGAGCACCCATGGAGGTGATAGAGAACCTTCAGGAAATAGAAGACGAGGGCGACACCTACGACAGCATAGAGGACATCTGGCCCGACTATCCCACAAAAGAAGACTTCTTTTTCCAAGAAGACGAATATTGATTTACGTCATCAGGCAGACATCATGAACAGAAAAGGACAGGCGCAGCGTCTGTTCCTTTTTTTATAACAAAAGGCGACACGCACCATGAAAACCATCACCGTCATAGGCTCCGGCAATGTGGGCACCCACCTTGCCAAAGCGTTCTATCAGGCAGGCTACCAGATACTGCAGATATGGTCACGCGAATACGACCATGCGGAGCATCTGGCCAACCAGGTCTACGCCGAACCCGTCGACAAGTTGCGTCTGCTGTACCCGATAGCCGATGTAGTAGTCGTGGCCGTATCCGACGATGCCTTGTTCGACATTGCATTAGACCTGCGGATGAGAGACAGCCTGGTGCTTCACACTGCCGGCTCCGTCTCGCTCAGTGTGCTTCGTCCCATCAGCAGGCGCCACGGCGTCATCTGGTCGCCGCAGACATTCATCCGCGATGTCGCCATGGACTATAGCCAGCTGCCATTCTGCATAGAAGGGTCTACAGCCGAAGTGGAAAGCCAGATAAGAGACCTTCTGCAACCCGTCAGCCAGCATATCTACACCATCGACACCCAACAACGGCAGTGGCTGCACCTTGCCGCCGTGATGACCAACAATTTCGGCAATGCCGTCAACGCGTTGGCGCAAGACCTTCTGAAGCAGCACGACATACCCTTCGAGATCCTGCATCCCCTTATCACCATGACGGCAGAGAAAATCCGGCGCGGAGGGTTATGGCAGCAACAGACAGGGCCCGCACGGCGCAGAGACACCAAGACCATCGAAAACCAGAGGCGGCTGATTGGCGACGACGAGAAGCTGCTAAAGCTATACGACCTGCTTACCGAAATCATCGAGGAGAAGACCCATGCTTATTGACACCCACAGCCATCTCTACGCAGAAGAATTCGACGCCGACCGCAGCGAGGTGCTTGCGCGAGCCGAAGCAGCCGGAATCAGCACCATACTGCTGCCCGCCATCGACAAGGAGAGCTACGCGCGGCAAGAAGAGCTATCCGCCAGCCGGCCCGACCTCTTCCGACAAATGATGGGGCTGCACCCCACCTCGGTGGATGACAATTATATCGAAGATCTCTCTTTAGCCCAAAGACTCCTGATGACAGACCCCGACCATTATATTGGCGTTGGCGAGGTAGGTCTTGACTTCTACTGGGACACACAGTACAAGGAACAGCAGCTGGAAGCCTTAGACCAACAACTCAATTGGGCCGAAACGCTTGCAAAACCTGTAGTGTTACATCTGCGCAACGGCAAAGACGGTGCAGCAGAGACCGACGCCTATCAAGCCGCGTTCCGACTGCTGGAACACCACAATCTGGGCAAGCATGCCGGCATCATGCACTGCTTCAGCGGCACGCCCGACGATGCACAACAAGCCATAGCCATGGGCTTTATGTTAGGGATAGGAGGCGTTGTCACTTATAAGAAATCCCTATTGCCCCATATAGTAGAAGTAGTTCCGTTAGAGAAAATAGTCTTAGAGACAGATTGCCCCTACTTGGCTCCCGTTCCCTACCGTGGCAAACGCAACGAGAGCGCCTACCTGACCGCTGTGGCGCAAAAAATAGCCGACATCAAAGGGACTACGGTCGAACAAGTCGGTGAGGTGACAACGGCTGCCGCCAAAGAACTGTTCAGACTGTAATAGACGGTTTATACACTCCCATTTCGATTAAGAAACAGTTTTATATCTAACCGATGATATTCTTACACCATATCATCGGTGCTTTTATCACAGTCTCCCAGTTACAATGGACCCCATTGCGCCCGCGACATCGTAAATAGCACTCAATTATATTCCCCCTAATTCTCATCGATATAATCAAAACTATTTTTTAAAAAAGTAGCTTTTTTTTCTATTTTTTTTTGGTAGTTTCAAAAATGTTTGTACTTTTGCAAAGTGATATCAAATTGATATCACAATAAAAATTCTTCAAAATAAATAAAACACAGATTATTAAATCAAAAACATTTTAATACCAAACAAAATGGAAACAAAAGAATTTAACAGACAACTGACGGGCAAGAACAACGGATTCTTGCATCTTTTCCTCAATCTGGCAATGCTGGTGGGCTTTGTGTTGCTAATCATCTGGATGGCCAGCCTCGACGCAATGATCGACCCGGCGACCGGCGAGCCGACGGCGCTCATCCTGCTGCCCATCCTTGGCGGCATCGTGATGCTGTTCGTCTACCTCCTGCACTGCATCGGTTTTATGATCATCCAGCCCAACCAGAGCCGTGTGCTGACGTTCTTCGGCCGCTACAGCGGCACGGTGCGCCAGAACGGCTTCTTCTGGGTCAACCCCTTCTATGCCAAACGCCGCATATCGCTGCGTGCACGCAACATGGATGTGCCGCCCATCAAGGTCAACGACAAGAACGGCAACCCGATAATGATCGGTCTGGTGCTGGTATGGAAAATCGCCGACACCTACAAGGCTGTGTTCGACATCGATGTGGACACACTGACCTCCAATGCGCAGCACGGCGAACAGGTGCAGCAGACCAACCAGCAGCAGCTGAAGGGCTACGACAGCTTTGTGCACGTGCAGAGCGACGCCGCCTTGCGCAAGGTGGCGGGCCACTATGCCTACGACAACATCGACCACAACAGCAGCGAGCTGACCCTGCGTAGCGGCGCCGAGGAGATCAATACGCAACTTGAGGACGAGTTGCGCAGCCGTCTCAGCATCGCCGGCATCGAGATTGTCGAGGCCCGCATCAACTATCTGGCCTATGCCGCCGAAATCGCCAGCGTGATGCTGCGCCGCCAGCAGGCCGACGCCATCATCTCGGCCCGCGAGAAGATTGTGGAAGGTGCCGTGTCGATGGTCGAGCTGGCACTGAACAAGCTGAGCGAGCGCGAGGTGGTGCAGCTCGACGAAGAAAAGAAAGCCACGATGGTGAGCAACCTGCTCGTCGTCCTCTGCGCCGACGAAAGCGCTTCGCCAGTTATCAATACGGGAAGTATTTATTAAACTATGAAGAAAACCTTTGCTCTAAGGGTGGACAGTGAAGTCTACGATGCTATCGAGCGTTGGGCTGCGGACGAGTTCCGCAGCACCAACGGTCAGATAGAGTGGATTTTGTCCGAAGCCCTCAAGAAGGCCAAGCGGCATCCGAAGAGCGCCAACCGTAGGGGCGAGGCTCCGAATGCGCCCGAAAAGGGGGGAAATAATAACCCTGAAAAGGAGGGAGGCAGCAATGAATAAAATAAGAATCGCGACTATCGTTCTGGCAGCGCTGGCACTGCTTAACTACCTGGTGGGCGCTTTGCTGGGCTTCATCGGTATAAGGGGCGAGAATATCAAGGTGTTCGCCTATGTGTTCTGTATTTCTTTGTTTGTCGGCGTGGTGTGTCTGGTGGGCGACTGGATGACGCTGCGAAGGGCCGAGTCGGGGGAGGAATATAAAGTGCTGAAGTTGCGCAAGGGCCGTTTTGTCCGCGAGACGCGCAAGATGCGGCGCGACAACGAAGGACTACAGGCCTTGCAGATGGGTATCTCAGGATGGTCGTTCTCGATGATGGTGCCGCTGTATGCATTAGGTTTGATATGGCCCGACACGTTTTGGCTGCTGTCGTTCAATGTGATAAGCAGCATCGCTGTTGCTGTACCAGTTTTGAGTGGATTCATTATTGGAATCGGCAGTTCCGCACGCCAACTTAAGAAAGGAGAAGCTTTATGACAATAGAGAGCAAAAAAATGATAGGAATGGTCGGCAGCACGCTGGCGGTGATGGTTGTTGTAGCCGGCAACATATTGATGGCTATGCAGATAAAGTCGCAGGGTGCAGGCTTCTTTGTCGGCTATCTGTTCTACTCGCTGGCGATTTTGGCCGGCGGAATGTTCATCACGTGGCTGCCCAATATGAAGAACTACAAATGGGGCTTCCAGATGGTCGACGGCCGCCTGAAGTGGTGCAAGAACGAGCGCGTCAGCGACATACATCGCACGCGCCTGGTCTGGTGGCCCGTCATCACGCTCTGCTTCGAGCTGTACGGCCTGTTCGACTACTGCAACGACCTGTGGCAGCGGCCGTGGACGGAGGCGCTGATGTATGTCTTTCTGGCGATTACGTTGCTGCTTCTCTTCGCCTGGGTCATAATAATGATTGTGGACGAATACCGCGAAGCAAAGAAAAACAACGGCCAGCTGTAAGATTTCGAGCCCTATAAACGTCTATTGATTAGTGAATAGTGATTAGTGAATAGTGAATAGTGATTAGTGACCAGTGACCAGTGACACGAACACAAAGGTCTTTACACATAAACGTATCAACATTCAACATGTCAACGTATCAACATTCAACATATCAACGTATCAACATTCAACATATCAACGTATCAACATATCAACAAATAACAACATGGACGAAATTCTTCGCGTGGAAGGCATCTCGAAGACCTTCACGCTATCAAAGAAACAACAGAAGATTGAACGCACCACGCTGCGCAAGAAGGTGGCTGTGGACAATCTGAGCTTCACCGCCAACCGCGGTGAGATATTCGGACTGCTGGGTCCCAACGGGGCTGGCAAAACGACGACGCTGCGCATCCTGGCCACGCTCATCAAGCCCGACACAGGCGATGCCATGCTGGACGGCTACAGCGTTGTGAACGAGGAGGAAGAGGTGCGGTCGCGCATAGCATTCCTCACCAGCGAGCTGAAGCTCGAGGACTTCTTCACGCCAAACTACCTGTTCGACTTCTTCGCCCGCCTGCACGGTGTACCTGAGACCGAGGCCGCTGAGCGCAAGCGTGTGATGTTCGAGCGCTTCGGCATCGACAAGTTCGCCGAGGTCAAGGTGCAGAACCTTTCGACAGGCATGAAGCAGAAGGCCAGCATCGTCATCTCGTTGGCGCACAACCCCGACATCATCATCTTCGACGAGCCCACCAACGGACTCGATGTGCTGACGGCGCGCACCGTCACCGACTTCCTGGCCGAGATGCGCCAGCAGGGCAAGACCATCATCCTTTCGACCCACATTTTCAGCCTCGTAGAGAAGCTGTGCGACCGCGTGGGCATCATCATCGACGGACGCTTGACCCATTGCGACACCCTCGACGCCATCCGCGACGGGATGAGTCTTGAGGACCGCTTTTTCGAAATCTATAAAGAACAGAAAGGAGGTGAGGAATGAGAAAACGAGGTAATGTGTGGACCATAGTCCGCAAGGAGTTTGCGCGCTTTTTCGGCGACCGCTCGTTGGTGTTCACAACCGTAATTATGCCTGGTTTGCTGATTTATATCGTCTATTCGCTGATGGGCGACAACATCGGCAAGAGCCATCATGACGACAACGAGGGACCCACGACGGTCTATGTCGACAACCTGCCCGAGAGCCTGCGAGGCGATTTCGATTCGATTCCGTTCCAGCTGGTCACCAAGGGCTTCAATGCCGTGGCCCTTATCGGCGACAGCCTGGCCGACAAGGAGAAAAGCCTGATCTACGTCAACTTCCCGCCCCATTTCGACAGCCTCATAGCAGCCTACGACCCGATGGGCGGCGAGGCGGCACCGAATGTGAAGATCTATCACAACTCCAATTCCGACAACTCAGAGCTGGCCTACCAGGCCGTCAAGACCTACCTCGAGGAATGGGAGAACAGCCGCAATAACATGTTCGACATCAATGCCGAAAATCCCGACACAGAAGAGACCTTCGATATGGCCGACGAGAACGACTCGCTTGGCGAGATTTTGGGCCAGCTGTTCCCGATGTTGCTGATGATACTGCTTTTCTCGGGCTGTATGGCCGTGGCGCCCACCTCGATTGCCGGCGAGAAAGAGCGTGGCACCATCGCCACCCTGCTGGTCACACCAATGAAGCGCAGCGAGCTGGCTATAGGCAAAATACTGAGCCTGTCGACTTTCGCAATGCTCAGCGGACTGTCGAGTTTCTTAGGCATCATCTTTTCGCTGCCACGGCTGCTGCATGCCGACGAAACAGGCGTCGACATAGCCATACCCTACGGCGTAGGCGATTACCTGCTGATACTCTGTGTGCTGATCAGCACCGTGTTGGTACTTGTAAGTTGCATCTCCATCTTGTCGGCGCTGGCCAAGGATGTCAAGTCGGCCGGCACGCTGGTGCTGCCGCTGATGCTGGTGGTGATGTTTGTCGGCTTCACGCCGATGCTGGGCGGCGACGCCCCCGAGGGGGTGACAGCCTACCTGGTGCCGTTCTACAACAGCGTGCAGTCGATGGCATCGATCTTCTCGTTCGAACTCAAGCCCGCCGCAGTGGGCATCACCGTCGCTGCCAATCTGGTCTATGCCGCCATTTCCGTGTGGGTGCTCACCCGCATGTTCAACAGCGAACGCATCATGTTCGGAAAATAAAATCAACCGTGAGACAATAATTTCTCTTTCCGAGCGTTAACGCCGTAAACGAACTTTTCGGAAATGGAACAAACAGTACACAATAAAAAAAACACATTATGAAAAAAACATCCTTTATCAGAAGTATTCTGGTGCTCGTTGCCGTCGCCATGGCAATGCTGACCTCATGCTCCAAGAGTGTCGATTTCGGCAAACTAATTCCCAACGATGCCTTAGCAGTGATAGACGTCAACCTGCTGCAGGTGATAGAGAAAGGCGACCTGCAGAACGCCGACAAGCTGAGCACCGTCAAGTTGCTGCGTGGCGAATTGCGCGACGAGAACCGCTATGCCGCCTCCATAGTCGACGGTATTCTTGATGACCCGATGAGCGCCGGCATCGATGTGCGCAACGACATGGTATGCTATGTCGACAACGACCTCAACATCGTGGTGCTGGCCGCCATCAACGACGGTAAGAAGTTCGAAACCTTCCTCAATCAGATTGCCAAAGCCGGAGAATTTGATTTCGACATCGACAAAACCGACGGGCTGCAATATGCCACCATCGACGACGAAGATATACCCATGAGCGTCTCATGGAACTCGAAATACGCCATCATGGTGGTCTCGACCCAAAACAACCTCTACAGCAAGAGCGACAAGATAGCCAGCCGCCTGAACCTTGCGAAGAGTGAAAGCATGGCCAGCAGCAGCCAGTTCCGCAAATACTGGTCCGCCCGAGGAGATGTCAGCGCATGGTGCCCCATGGGCAATGTCATTTCCGTTATTCCCGGTGGCAAATCGGCGCTTAACGAAGTATACACCAGCGAAGACATCGATGCCTTCATGAACTCCAGCGTAGCCTTCGCCCTGCAGTTCGACAACGGAGCCATCCGCGTCAAGAGTGCCACCTACGGTCTCGAAAGCTCGAAGATGATGGACATGATGAAGCATTCCTTCAACGCCAGCCTGCTCAAATACCTACCCGAACAGACCCTTGCTGCCGCCACCCTCTCGTTCAACGTGAAAGCCATGATGGACTATCTTTCCAACAATGCCGAACTGAAGGAAGCGCTAAGAGAAGAGCTCTACAAAGGCGTCACTATTGCCGACCTGATCAACTGCTTTGATGGCAGTATTGCCGCCAACCTGCATGGCATCATCGCCAATTCCGACGGCACGCCCACAATGCCGCTCTTTGCCGTGATTGCCGATGTCAATGACATCTCGACGCTCAAGAGCCTCATGTCAGCATCCGGTCTTGAAAAGAGCGGCAGTTGGTACGAAGACCCCAGCGTTCCGATCTATCTGGCATTCAAAGACAAGATGGCCTACATCACCAACGACCAGAAAGCCATCCAGAAGTTCGTTGACGGCACCACCACAAACGGTATTGCCAAGGTAGCCGACAAAGCCAAGAAAGGCAATTATATCTACATCGACATGGATGTCGACAACTATCCGTCGTCGGTCACCGACCTTATGCCCAAAGAGAGCGTCAAGCTGCTGCGCCAGCTCTTTAGCTCCTTTGAGGTAGTCAGCGACGGCAACACCGGCGAAGTCATTGTCCATCTCAAAGACAAGAAGCAGAACAGCCTTGCCGCCCTCATCCATTTTGTTGACGACAACCTGATGACCTTAGCCGACCTGGAAGATGCATTCGACAACTCATACGATGTCGCAACAGACACAGCGTACGTCTCCGAAGATGAATACTACGCTGTCGAAGAAGAGATATGATTGTATTGTAATACCCGTCGCAAGCATCACACAGACCTGCCGACAATAATACCATACAGCATTTGAAAATCACCCTTCACAACCTTAAACCACAGTACATGTCGGAGTCGGAACTGGCCGGCTCCGACATATACCTCCAGCCCAACGTTGTCTTCGAACAAGGCCAAAAATACATGATTTGTGCCCAATCGGGACACGGGAAAAGCTCGTTGCTGAACTTCATCTACGGCTCCAGTCGAGCATACGACGGCACCATAGACTATGGCGAAGCCGTTGCCGACCCCTTCGTGCTGCGGCGGCAGACGCTGAGCTATCTCTTCCAGGACCTCTGCCTCTTCCCCCAGCTGACGGCCATGGAGAACCTGGATCTCAAGAACAGCCTCACCCATTACAAGAGTTCCGCAGAACTCACGGCCATGCTTGATGCCCTGCTTCCTGCCGACAAAAAGAGCCAACCGGTAGGCACCCTCTCGCTCGGCCAACGACAGCGCGTGGCCGTCGTCAGGGCCTTATGCCAGCCATTCCGATTCCTTATGCTTGACGAGCCCTTCAGCCACATCGACCGCCAAAACGCCCAGGCCGTGGCACAACTCGTCATGCACGAAGTGGACCGCCAGGGCGCCGCACTCATAGTCACAGCCCTCGATGCCATAGACCTGTTCCCCTTCGACCATGTCATGCAACTCTAAACAACCGAAAAACACCAAGCCTTGACACTACACAAGCTACAACGAAAAACCCTTATCCCGGCCCAGATAGCAGGCTACGCCCTCACGCTTTTTGTCGGCGTGACGGTAGTCATTCTGACCTTTCAGCTCTATGCCGACATCCGGCCCATGCTGACACAGCAGACCGATGTCTTCAAAGCCCATACCGTCACCGTATCCAAAAACGTGACACTCTTCAAGTCGGCCAACAAGGAAAGTGTCTACTTTGATGCCGACGACCTTGAGGCGCTACAGGAGCAGCCGTTCGTCAAGAAAGTGTCTCCCTTCATCAGCTCCTCGTTCAACGTCAGCGCCACCATCAATCTCGGCAACGGGCACCGCATGGGCACCGACCTCTTCTTTGAGAGCGTTCCCGACGAGTACCTCGACGTCGACAGCGAAGCCTGGCAATGGGATTCCACGTCCGACTTCCTTCCCATCGTGATACCCGAAGACTATCTGAGCCTCTACAATTTCGGTTTTGCCGAGAGCCAGTCGCTGCCGGTGATTTCAGAGCGTACCCTGTCGCAAGTAGCCTTCAACATCCACATTGAGGGCAACGGCGCACGCCGCACCTACACAAGCCGCATCGTCGGTTTTTCGGGCAAAATCAACTCCATCCTGGTACCCCAAAGCTTTCTGGCATGGGCCAACCGCACATACGGCGCCGTGGCGCACCAACGCAGCAGCCGCCTGCTGGTGGAATTCACCGACGCCAGCGATGAACGCATCCCCGCCTTCTTTCAAGACAGCGGTCTCAACATCAACAAAACAGAACTCGAGAGCAGCAAGATGGTCTTCCTGTTCCGCTTCGCCCTGCTCTTTGTGTTCACCATTGCCGCCATCGTCATACTCCTCTCCATGGCCTTTATCGTCATGAGCCTCAATGTTATCGTGCAGAAAAACCGCGACCTTTTCCTCAATCTCTACAACATCGGATACACCCCGCGACAGATATCACGCTACTATCAGCGCGTAGTCAGCCTCATCACCGTCGTAGACCTTTTTGCCGCCCTTTCGGCAGCGCTGTGGGTGCGCCAATACTACGTTCAGAAGCTCACCCACGTCTTCGATCTCGACGGTACGGTGACGCCTATCGTTGTCGCCACCGTCATTCTTACAGCCATCCTCTTGGCGGCCTACAATATCCTCATCTACCGCATCATCCGAAAGACTGTGGCATGAAAAAGAGCGGCCGACAAGTCACTATTTATAAATAATGTGTAATTTTGCAACGTCCTTTTAAGGAGATGTACAAACAGAACACATCAATAAACGAATGATTATGAAAAGATTGAAAAGTATCATATTGATAGCTGCTTTTCTCATGGCAGGACCACTCAAGGCACAGTTCACGCAAACAGGGTCCATTTTTGAATATATGTTCAAAGGCGAAATAGGTTACATGCCCTTTGTCAGCAATCTCGGCAACGAAGGAGAATACGGATACTACATCAACGACCTGCGTCATATGGTCAACGCCAATGTCATCAACGGCGTCAACATCAAGCAGGATTTCTTCGTCGGTGTGGGTCTCGGCTACGGCTATGTGGCCGTTCCCAGCGATTTCTCGAACGGATGGCACAGCGCGATGGCCTTTATAGACTTCGACTATCGGCCGCTCGACGTGGAGTGGTCGCCCATGGTCGGCGCTCGCGTGGGGGCGCACTACATGATGGCCGACACGCCCTACGGCAACACCCTGCAGCCCTATGCAGAGATTTCCACCGGGCTGAACTGGTTTTTCCGCTACGAATACCGCAACATGGAGCGCAACTATCTCAGCGTCTTCGTGGAACTGGCATTTGCCTATACGCAACAGTCCACCTTCATCCCCATCCGTGTCGGATTCCGTTTCTAACATTCACACTTCAATAGCTTACCCAACATGGACACTACCCGTCAGAACAAAATATCACGGCTGATACAGCAAGACCTTGGCGACATCTTCCTCAAAGAGATGAAACCCGTATTAGGCAACTCGCTCATCACCGTCACCAAGGTTCGCATCACCAGCGACCTCTCCATAGCTCGCGCCTACGTCAGCATATTTCCTGTAGGCGACATGCCCGAAAGTGCCGACACCCCGTCGGGCACCAAGGCCACGACCCAGCTGGTTGTCAACGCCATACTCCTGCACAGCGCCGACATCCGTCGCCGGCTGGGGCTGCGAGAAGGCAAGCAGCTGCGCATCATCCCCAACCTGGAGTTTTACCTTGACGATACGCTCGACTATATCGAGAACATCGAAAACCTCCTTAAAAAATGACATTCAACAAGCGTCTGGTTGCGCTGATGGCGCGGCGCTATCTTTTTTCGCGCAAAGAAAAGACCGTCATCAACCTCATCTCATGGATTTCGCTTGCCGGCATAGCCGTAAGCACCCTTGCCATGGTGGTGGTCATGTCCGTATACAACGGCATCGGAGAGCTTACGCAGACGCTGTTCAACGTTTTCGACCCCGAGTTGGTGATAAAACCCGTCGAAGGCAAGACCTTCCACACCACCGACATCGACTATGCCGCCCTCGTCGCAACGCAAGGAGTAGCGGCGGTAAGCCCCATAGTAGAGGAGAATGCATGGATCACACGTCGCCAGGCAGAAAGCATCGTTATGCTGCGCGGTGTCGACAGCAGCTATGGCCGCTATAGCGGACTGGACACCCTCATTGCAGAAGGAGAATACCTGCTGAAAGGCATCGATGCCATACGCACCACCTCGTTGGAAACCGACGAACCGGTAACGGTTCACTATCTGCTGATGGGCTGGAACGTGATGCTGAGACTTGGCGTCAACTCCATGACCAATATGCCGCTCGCCGTACACATACCCAAACGCGGCACCAGCGCCATCGGTCTCTCGATGGATGAAGCCTTCAACAACGGCTACGCCTATCCCGCCGGCGCTTTCAGGATACAGGAAGAAATCGACAACATGTATGTGGTTGCCGACATCGATTTCGTACGACGACTGATGTCGTACGGACCCGACGAAGTCACCGCCCTGGCCATAACGCTGGACGACAGCAAGCAACTGTCCAAAGTCAAGCAACAACTCCGCGAGACCCTGGGCGAGGCATACACCGTCAGCGACAGGCTCGACCAGAAGCCGCTCTACTACAAGATATTCCGTTCCGAGCGGTTGGGAGTCTTCCTAATCCTCTCGCTCATCGTGCTCATAGCCACGCTCAACCTGATAGCATCGCTCTCGCTGCTGATCATCAACAAGCGCAAAGATATCGCCACGCTCAAAGCCCTGGGCATGGCCGCCGGCGACATCCGCAAGGTATTCTTTACCGAAGGCGTTCTCATTGCCGCTGTTGGTGTCGTTGCGGGATTGCTGCTGGGATTTCTCACCTGCCTGCTGCAGCAGCATTTCGGCATCGTCAAGTTGGGAGCCAACGCAGTTGTCGACGCCTTCCCCGTAGCCATGCGGTGGGTGGATTTCCTGTCAGCCTTTCTGGTGGTATCCTTCCTGTCGTCGCTCGTTGTCGCCTTCACCGTACACCGCGCCAAGATATAGCCTTCAGGCACATCGAGAAAAAATCCCGTCGGCACATTCGAGCGCAATAAAGAAAAACATCGGTATACTTAAATTTGCATCGCTGCGTTAACAATGGTATAAATCGCCGCGTTAATTATGAAAAGGTCAAAACAAATACTACTGATGCTTGCAGTCTGCACGTTTCTGCTACTGTCGGCATGCAGCCGCAAGGGCGTACACATGTCGCGACATCGCAAAAGCCGTCGCTGCAACTGTCCGACATTTTCCTATGCCCACCCCGTAAGCGAACAATCAGCCATAGCCTATGACGCAAGAGGAACAGTATAAGGCATCCCTGTCGCGTTACCTACCCCCTACGGCGGTGGATTCCATCTACCACTATCTCAACAGCAACGCCGTGCATCTGCACATTACCCGCAAAAGAAGCTCGAAGTTAGGCGATTACCGCATGCCCCAGCCGCGGCACCAATACCACGAAATCAGTGTCAACGGCGACCTCACACCACACATGTTCCTCCTGGTGCTGCTCCACGAGATGGCACACCTTGACACCTTCCTCCAATACGGGCGCAGCGTGCAGCCCCACGGCCACGAATGGCAGCAGCACTACAGCCGGCTGCTCAGGCAGTATGCCCTCCAAGGGCACTTCCCCGCCGAGGTAGGCACGATGATAGAGAAATATACCGCCAAGATACCCCTCAGCAACAGTTTGGGCCGCGCGTTGGAACGGAAACTACAACAACTCGATTCGCCCGAAACCGCAACCGACGACGTGCTGCTGAACGAACTGCCCGTCGGCACGCTGTTCCGTGTCAAAGACAGGCCACAGCAACTCTTCCGCTCGCTCGAGAAGCGGCGCACACGTTTCCGCTGCGTCGACGTGCAGACCGGCATCGCCTACCTTGTGGGCGGCAACGCCATCGTTCTGCCCGAAGACGGCGGACATCGGGACTGAGCGCAATCGAAGCGCCCCCATCAAAAAATATTTCACCATTCGTTAAAAAAAGTGTATTTTTGCACTCTTGGGAAGCAGAAAGCCCAAGCAACACTTTTCTCTGAACAACATAAAAGTCAGAATATTAAACGACCCATGGACAATAATATCAAGAAAAAAATCGACGATATCGTCAACGAGATCAGCAATATCAACGACCTCAACATCAAACATGCAGTGCTTACCTATATGGAACAACAGGCAGGCTACCTCTTGTGGCAGATGGAGGATGAGAAACATATCGACAACGATTCCCATAATGTCTGATATGCGCAAACGACACAGTTTCCGGCTCATGGTCCTGCTTGTCGCCATCATAGCGACAGCAACAGGCTGCAAAGGAGGCTACAGCTTCACCGGTGCCTCTATTCCGCCCAACGCCAAGACCATCTCAGTGGCGACATTTCCGAACTATGCCGCCACCGTTAATCCACAGCTGAGTCAGAAGCTGACCGACGACCTACGCAACCTCTATTCCTCACAGACGAGCCTCAACGTGGTCAATGGCGATGCCGACCTCGAAGTGTCGGGAGAGATCACAGCCTACACCACACGTGCCGCCGCCCTCTCGGCCAGCGACGAAGTGTCGATGAACCGACTGACCATCACCATCAAGGTACGCTTTGTCAACAACTGCGACCCCAACGCCAATTTCGAGCAGTCCTTTTCGCGCTATCGCGACTATAACGCACAACTCAATTTCTCATCTGTCGAGAACTCTCTCATGGGCGAGATCGTGTCAGAGCTCTGCGACGATATCTTCAACAAGTCAGTCGTCAACTGGTAGCCATGATTCCTCAACGACGTCTCAACAATCTTCTCGGATGGCTTGTGGCATGCCTTGCCACAGGGCTCTACCTTGCCACGCTGGAGCCTACGGTAAGTTTTTGGGACTGCGGGGAATTCATTGCCATATCACATAAGTTTGAGATAGGGCATCCGCCGGGAGCGCCACTCTACCAGCTCCTTGCACATTGCTTCACGCTCCTGGCCGCTGGCGACGTGGCCAAGGTGGCGTGGTGCTGCAATGCCTTGTCCGCCGTTGCAGGAGGTGTCACTGCCATGTTCCTCTTTTGGACCCTGGTGCGACTCATTGCCCGATTCCCCCACGCGTCAGAGCACCCATGGCGCATCTGGTTTTCCGCCCTGGTAGGGACCGCTTGCTACACCTTTTGCGACACCGCCTGGTTTTCCGCCGTCGAGAGCGAGGTGTACAGTCTCTCCATGGCTTTTTCCGCTGCCATCGTGTGGGCAGCAGTGAGGTGGGCGCAGTGCGACGACAACAGTTACCGACCCCGATGGATGCTGCTGGTGTTGTTTCTGACAGCACTCTCGTTCGGGGTTCACCAGCTCTCGCTGCTCACCATCCCTGCCGTTCTGCTGATAATCATATTCCGACTTCGCAACAAGAGCGCCTGCCCTGCCCCCGACGGGCGACAAAGCCAACGCATGTTGCGACGCCGGTCGCTATGCCACATAGCTCCACTTTGCGTAGTCTACATCCTTATCGGCGTCACGCCCTACCTCATCCTGCCCATCCGCGCCAAAGAAGCGCCCCCCATCAACCAGGGCAACCCCTCGACGTGGTCCTCGTTCAAAGCCTACATCGGTCGCGACCAGTATGAGAAAGCCCCGCTCCTCTATGGGCGGTGCTTCAACTCGCCCATAGTAGCATACAACGATGGCAAGCCCCAATATGCCAAAGAGATGGACATGTTGTTTCCGCGTATGTGGGCCCAGCATCCCCATGCCGAACAATATTACACCGACTGGGTAGGCCGACACGGCAAGATGGTCACCGTGGACGGCAAGGAATACTACAAGCCCTCCTTCGTCGACAACGCGACGTTCTTCTTCTCCTACCAGCTGGGGTACATGTATTTCCGCTATCTGATGTGGAATTTCTCGGGCCGTTTCGACGACCAGCAAGGCTTTGGCAACCTGCACCGTGGGCAGCTGATAACAGGCATACCGCCGATAGACAAGCTCTATCTGGGCACCTCACGAGCCCCCGTAGCCTCGATGCCCCATACGGCACATAACCGCTACTTCATGTTGCCGCTACTGCTCGGCATCATAGGCCTCTTCGCGTGTGGCAAGCGAGACAAACGCACCTTTTGGGTAGTCATGACGCTCTTTGTCGCTTCCGGAATACTGCTCTCCATCTACCTGAACCACCCCATCTACGAGCCCCGCGAACGCGACTATGCCTACGTGCTATCCTTCTACGCCTTTGCCATGTGGATTGCCGCCGGAGCCTACGCCGTCCTGTCATGGCGAGCCGACAAGAAAGACGATAGCAAGGTCCGCCTTGCACATCAGGCGCCTAAGGCAGCCCTACTCCTTGCCATCCCGGCCCTTATGGCCTTCCAAAACTGGGACGACCACGACCGCTCGCACCGCTATGTGGCCCGCGATTCAGCCTTCAACCTGCTGAATTCGTGTGCGCCGCATGCCATCCTGCTGACCTATGGCGACAACGACACCTTCCCGCTATGGTATCTTCAGGAAGTGGAGGGCATCCGCACCGATGTGCAGATTGTCAATGTGTCGCTGCTCGGGGCAGAAGAATACACACAAGCCGTCAAACAGGCTGCAGCACAGAAAGGCTACGACATTTTTTCCGGCGAAGAATGGAGACAGATGGGACCCTACAGACGAGTGAACACCCTCATTGCCACCAATGGCGACGAACGACCCGTGTATATGAGCCACTATGCCTTCGCCGACATGGGTAGCCGCTACAAGGGAGCCACACAATTGTGCGGCATAGCCTATCGGTTAGGTGCCGCTGCGGCCGACAGCGTCGACTATATGGAGTCGTACCGCCTGATGACCCAAAAGCTTCATTGGTCGCCCCTTGAGGGAGTCTATCTTGACGAGACATCGCGAGGCTTTCTGCGCCAGTATTGGAAAGACGCCGTTTTGGTAGCCGAAAATCTGATTGCCAACAACAAAAAAGCCGAAGCCGCAACGCTCTTGGACACCACAGAGCACAGCATCCCGCCCGACAGGCTCAGCGACCTGCCGCTCATGCTCCGCATTGCCACGGCCTATGGCGATGCCGGCCAGTCAGCCGCAAAAGAGCGGCTGATGCGCCAATTGCGGCACGACCTCGCAGAACAGCTTGATTTCTATAGCACCATGAAGCCTGCCATGCAGCAATATGTAGCCTATTCCATCCAGCCGCTGCTACACATTGACTCGACAGTCAACGCAAGCCGTTGAGCAGTGCGGACCACTTTCTTTCCAAACCTTTTTCTCCATTCCAATTAAATTAGTATCTTTGTAGCTTGGATTGCATATTCCTCTTGCGAGGAACATGCTGATTTTTTAGTTATTGTATCTATTTAATGTTTTTGAGGCACACCAAAAACGGAGGTCTGTGCCCATAGAAATGAATGCCAAATGTCGTCAGATGTCTATAAGGAAAGAAGCGTTTTGCTACGGGTGATATTCATCGTCGTGGGAGCCATCTTCATCGTGAGGTTAGCTTTCCTGCAGATATTTGATTCCACCTACCACAAGCTGGCCGACCTGCAGGCGCTGCGTCAGGTTACGCAATATCCTGCGCGAGGGCTTATCTATGACCGCAACGGCGAGCTGCTGGTATACAACGAAGCCATCTACGACATGATGGTCATTCCCAAGATGGTCAAAAACCTTGACACGGCGCTCTTCTGCAAAGTGGTCGGCATCACGCGACAAGACTTTCTTGACAAGATGGAGAAGGCACGCAAGTATTCACCCTATTCGGCGTCGCCGTTCATGAAGCAGATCTCCAAAGAGGAGTATGGAGCCTGGCAAAGCCATCTGTACAAATTCCACGGTTTCTATGTGCAGCAACGCACGCTGCGTATCTACCAGCGTCCCATTGCCGCACACGTGCTCGGCTACGTAGGCGAAGTCAACGATAAAGACATAGAGAACGACCACTACTACCGCCAGGGCGACTATATAGGCAAGAGCGGTCTGGAGAAGTCGTATGAGACGGTGCTGAGAGGCATCAAGGGAAAGAAAATCATGCATGTAGATGTCCACAACCGCGAGATAGGCCCCTATCTGGACGGTGCCCACGACACCATGGCCGTGGAAGGCGGCAACCTCTACACCACCCTCGACGCCTCGCTGCAAGAATATGCCGAGAGCCTGATGGCCAACAAGCGAGGATGCATTGTAGCCATCGAGCCCTCCACCGGCGAGGTGCTGGCACTCGTTTCGGCGCCATGCTACGATCCCAACCTGCTGGTGGGGCGCAAAAGAGGCGAAAACTATCTGCAGCTGCTGCAAGACATCAGCAAGCCGCTGTTCAACAGAGCATTGCAGGCACAATATCCGCCGGGATCCATCTTCAAAGTGGCGCAAGCCATGACGGCGCTCAACCTCGGGGTCATCACCCCCGGGCAGGGTTTTCCGTGCGACAAATCGCTGGTCGGATGCCACGGTCATCCAAGCGCCCGGTCGGTGCAGGAAGCCATCAAGATGTCGTGCAACCCCTATTTCTATTTCACCTACCGGCGCATCATCCAGCAGGGCAAATACAAGAGCATCTACAAAGACAGCCAGTACGGGCTTACCGTGTGGCATGACTACATGCAGCGCATGGGTTTCGGCACGCGCCTCGGCATCGACCTGCCCAATGTCAAATCCGGCAACATACCCGACACGGCCTATTACAACCACTGGTACGGCAAGGAGCGCTGGGCCTTCTCGACCATCTATTCCAACAGCATCGGCCAAGGCGAAGTGGAGGTGGTGCCCCTGCAGATGGCCAACCTGGCCTGCATAGTAGCCAACAGGGGCTACTACTATACGCCGCACCTGGTGCGCTACTACGGTCCCGATTCGACCCGCAACGAGGAGTTCTACCAGAAGCATGATACAGGCATCAAACCCGCCTATTTCGAGATAGCCGCCAATGGCATGTACGACGTGGTGCACGGAGCCGGCGGCACAGCCCACAGGGCCAATATTCCCGACATCGACATCTGCGGCAAGACCGGAACAGCGCAGAATATCGGCAAAGACCATTCGGTGTTCATCTCGTTCGCCCCCAAGGACAATCCCAAGATTGCCGTTGCCGTCTATGTTGAGAATGCCGGTGCCGGTGGTGTATGGGCAGCGCCCATCGCCAGCCTGGTGATAGAGAAATACATCAAAGGCGAGGTAAGCCGCAAAGACTTCGAAAAGATGTATCGCGAAACGAATCCCTGCCAGAAGCTGCCCCTGACACGCGTCCCTAAAAAGAAAAAGAAATAACCAAGCCGTCAACCATGGAAAACAAGTTAGATTGGATAACACTGCTGCTCTATTTCGTCATCCTCGTCTTCGGATGGCTCAACATCTATGCCGCCTGCTACGACGAGTCGCACGCCATGGTGTTCGATTTCTCCACCAAGCACGGCAAGCAGCTAATCTGGATAGGCGTCTCGCTGCTCTTGGCGCTGGTCGTGTCGCTCACCGATGTCCGTCTCTTCTCCTCTATGGCTTATGTCTTCTATCTGATAATGATGGTGTTGCTCGTTGTCACGCTTTTCGTTGCCAACGTCACCAAAGGAGGACATTCGTGGATTGATTTCGGCTCGTTCAAGTTCCAGCCCACCGAATTCGCCAAATTCGCCACGGCGTTGGCATTGGCACGCTATATGAGCAATCCCGATGTCGACTACAAGCAGATGCGTACCAAAGTCATTTCGTGGACCATAGTCCTTATTCCCGCCCTGCTCACCCTGTTGCAGCACGACACCGGTTCCGCCCTCGTTTTTGCCGCATTCCTCTTTCCCATGATCCGTGAGGGCATGTCGCCCAAGATACTCATTGTCGGTCTTGTGGCCGTCGTACTTTTTGTCACCGCCCTTTTGGTCAACAGCTACATCGTCCTTGCCATCCTGGCCGTTATCGCCCTGTTCTACCTCTTCGTCTGGCTCAACAAAAGGACCCGCAAGCACTATCTGTGGACCATCGGGCTCTTTTTGGCGTGTTCACTCTTCACGATGTCGGTCGACTTTGTGTTCGAGCATATCCTCGAGCCCCATCAGCGCGACAGGATCTATGTCCTTCTTGGCAAGACAGTCGACACCCACGGCACGGGCTACAACGTCCACCAGGCCAAGATAGCCATCGGCTCCGGCGGCCTCATGGGCAAAGGGTTCCTCAACGGCACCATCACCAAGGCAGACTATGTGCCGGAGCAGGAAACCGACTTCATTTTCTGCACCGTAGGCGAAGAGTGGGGCTTCGTGGGTGCCACCGTCGTCATCCTCCTCTATCTGGCGCTGCTGCTCAGGCTGATAAGGCTTTCCGAACGGCAATACTCACGGTTCACCCGTTTCTACGGCTATTCGGTGGCCAGCATCCTCTTTATCCATTTCTTCATCAACATCGGCATGGTCATCGGACTGCTCCCCGTCATCGGAATACCCCTACCCTTCTTCAGCTATGGAGGCTCCTCGCTGATGGCTTTCACCCTGCTGCTCTTCATATTCCTACGGCAAGACCAGGAACGTACCCAAACACTCCTGTGACACCGCAGCGACACAGCCCCCGTACACGACATAACCGACACCGTCCAATACCGCACGAAACAACCCAACAGAACCACATATAATCACCACTAATCCCATCCTATCGAATGGCAAAGAAAAATCAAATAATGGAAGACCACTGCTCGTTCTGCGGACGTCCCGCCTCGGAATGCTCCATGCTGCTGACCGGCCTCGAAGGCTGCATATGCACAGACTGTATAGAGCAGGCTAACATCATCATCAACGAACAGCGCATCGCCGACAAAAACGCAAAATCATCTTCACGCACCAAGTCAAGAAAGAATATTCCCACGCCCACACAGATCAAGAACATGATGGACCAATACGTCATCGGGCAGGAGGAAGCCAAGAAAGTGCTCTCGGTCGCCGTATACAACCACTACAAGCGGCTGGACTACTTCGAGACGCATCGCAACACCGACGATGTGGAGATTGAGAAGTCCAACATCATCCTTGTCGGAGAGACCGGCACAGGCAAGACGCTACTGGCCCGCACGATAGCCCGCATGCTCGACGTACCCTTCTGCATCGCCGATGCCACCACCCTCACCGAAGCCGGATATGTTGGCGACGATGTGGAAAATGTGCTGGTGCGACTGCTGCAGGCTGCCGACTACGACGTTGCCGCCGCGGAAAAAGGCATCGTTTTCATCGACGAGATAGACAAGATAGCACGCAAGAGCGACAATCCCTCCATCACACGCGATGTTTCGGGTGAAGGCGTACAGCAAGCGCTGCTCAAGCTCCTCGAAGGTGCCGTGGTCAATGTGCCCCCACAAGGAGGCAGGAAACACCCCGAACAGCAGATGATCCAGGTCAACACGCGCAATATCCTCTTCATCTCAGGCGGAGCTTTTGACGGCATAGAACGCGACATCGCCTCGCGCATGAAATCCAATGTTGTAGGTTTCAACGGCACCAAGACACGCGAGGAGATAGACCGCCACAACATGCTGAAATACATCCTTCCCATGGACCTTAAGCGTTTTGGGCTCATTCCCGAGCTGGTGGGAAGGTTCCCGGTGCTGACGCACCTCAACCCCCTCGACCGCGAGGCGCTGCAACGCATACTGACAGAACCCAAGAACGCTCTGGTGAAACAATACAAGGAGCTCTTCAAGATGGACAATGTGACACTCGAATTCGACAAAGGGGCTTTGGATCTCATTGTCGACACGGCAGTGTCATACAAACTCGGTGCCCGTGGACTCAGGTCTATCATGGAAGCCGTGATGACCGACCTGATGTTTGAGCTCCCAGAACACAAAGATTCCAAGATCCGCATCACCAAGAAAATGGCAGCTGAGAAGCTGGAACATTCCAAAGACCACTTTGAACAATAACCATTTCAGATGGTTATGACCCTTTTGCCAAGAGGCACTGCATTGGCAAGAAACAAAGGGACCTGATTCACCCAACATGCCATGATATGAGACATTCGCTGCTCCGCTCCGGCTCGCGCGCCTTCGTGAAACAATAACACTTTGCGATATCAGAAGCAGCCAAAACAGAGGCGCCTCACAGCAAAAGCTGCGAGGCGCTTTTTTTCACAATTCAATTGTTCGACGACTTTTATTTGCTAAAAAACATAACGTTTCAAAAAAAATTTGTAATTTAGCAATTCGATTAATTGTGTTAAAGCGCTCGTTGGAATGCTTTCAACACAGTGATTTATATATAGTTATATAAGATAATAGGAAAAAGTATCATATATGAAAACATTCAAAAAAAGTTTTTTACTGTTCGCAGTTGCACTTTTTTTCGCGTCAACAGCCTTTGCGCAGACCAAAAGTTTGGCCCAAAAAGCTGATGATCTTTTCAACCAGAAACAATACATAGCCGCTTTGGAAAAATACGAGGAAGCCTACAACAAGATTTCCTCGAACAAGACGGAGAAAAACCGCTGCTATTTCCAAATGGGCGAGTGCTACCGCTTGATGAACAACTTTCCCAAAGCCGAGCGCATCTATAAACGCCTCATCAACCAGAAGTACTACACCACCGAGCCGAGAATATATTACTACATGGCCGAGATGTACCGTTTCGAGAACAAGTTTGACGAGGCCGACGAATACTACGAGAAATACCTTCAGCTCGTTCCCGACGACAAGCTGGCGCAACAGCGCAAAGCCTCCATCATCTACGTGAACCAGCTTTTCATGAACCGTACGCGCCACAACATACGCAAATTAGACAAATGGTGCACCGACTACAACGATTGGGCGCCGCGATTCATCGGTGACGACACCACCAAACTGATCTTCACCTCGTCGCGTTTCACTGATGGCGACGACAAGCACGATGCGTGGACCGGACAGGCTTTTTCGGATTTCTTCACCGTGTTCCAAGACCGCAAAGGCAACTGGTCGAACGAGGTGGAGTTCTTTGACAACAGCAAACGCATCAACTCGCCAGTCAACGAGGGCGAAGCCTGGTTCTCGCCCGACGGCAACACCATCTATTTCTCGCGCTGCGACCAGAAAGAGCATGAGACACAGGGATGCTACGTCTACTATTCCACCAAAGGCTCCCAGCAGATAGAGTCGCCCAAAGGCAAAAAAGGCAAGAAAGACGACAACGCCGAGATGAACGGCGAATGGTCGGAGCCCATACGCATCAATCTGGGCGACACGGCATTCAACTATCTGTATCCCACCTTGACCCATGACCAGCTGACCATGTATTTCTCGTCAGATATGCCGAACGGCTATGGCGACTATGACCTGTGGATGGTGACACGCAAAAGTGTCGACGACGAATTCGGCACCCCCGTCAACCTGGGCGGTTCCGTCAATAGCGCCGGACGCGAAGTGTTCCCCACGCTGCGCGACGATTCGACGCTGTACTATTCCTCCAATGGTCTGCCCGGCGTTGGTGGCCTTGACCTGTTCCGCACCGAGAAATCGGGCCGCAAATGGTCCACGCCCGCCAACTTGGGCATCCCCATCAACTCCTCTTATGACGAAATGAGCATCATCTATTATCCTGGTGATGACCACTATATGCTTGAGCGCGGATTCTTCTCCTCGAACAGGCCTTTCGAAGACCCCCACAACAAAAAGACCGACAAGAAAGGCAAGAAGGTACCGCCCATCAATGACGACCTGTACTACTTTGAGCTGCCTCCACTGCTCTACAGCATCGAGGGCACCATACGCGACGAGAAATCCATGCAGCTCGTGGAAAATGCCAAAGTGCGTATTGTTGGCTCAGACGGCAAGGAATATGAAGCCTACACCAACAAACAAGGCTTCTATCGCTTCGGCGTCGACCAGATACGCCGTAATGTAGTCTACAAGATGTACGTCTCGAAGGTCGACTATTTTTCTATCGAAGGTTCAGAGAGCACCTGCGGATACACCACCGACAAGGACTTGGTGCATGATTTCCGTCTGGAGCCCGTTCCGAAACAGCCCGTGGTGCTTCCCGAGATACGCTACGACCTGGCCAAGTGGGACCTCAAAGAAGAGTTTATGGACTCGTTGATGGACCTCTATCTTGTGATGGTCAACAATCCCAATGTCGTCATCGAGCTTCGTGCCCATACCGACTGTCGTCCCTTCCTGGGGCTCACCAACGACACCCTCTCGCAACGACGTGCACAGTCGGTAGTCGACTACCTGATTTCGCGCGGCATAGAGCCCGAACGTCTCGTTGCCAAAGGCTATGCCGAACGCGTGCCCCGCGTGCTGGACCGCAATATGACCGTTCGCGTCGACGGAGTACCCTACTCTTTCGCTGAGGGCACAGAGCTGGACTGCGACTACATCAACCACATGACCGACAAAGGGCGTCAAGAAGCGGCACACCAGCTCAACCGGCGACTGGAATTCCTCATACTCCGCACAGACTATGTGTCCAAGAAACTGATCAACAACCTGGCAGCCGAAACGCCCACCGTGAAGCGTACCGAAGACGGCAAAGTCATAGACCTGGTCAACACCCCCATACCTGAAAGCGACTACAAACCGGAAATCATCCACGACGAGGGTACCATACCCGCCACGATGATTTCTTCGGCCAAGGGAGAGATAGCCTGCATCGTCAACGGTTCGCAGATGCCCATGCTTATCGACGAGCGCTATGCCGAGCCTATAGCCATAGCATGGGAAGAGGCTATGAATTTCCTCTATCAACGCCGCATCAACAAAGAAGACTTCCCAGACCGCGACAATGCTTTCGACCCCGAGGGCAACATACTTGACAAGACCACCGTCATCTTCAAAGAGATGCAGATAGGGCAGAAACATCTGTTCAATGTCGAAGTGGTCGTCGTCAAAGGCGTAGACTACAAGTTCATCATCAACAAGGAAGGACTAAGCCGTTTTGGCGCTTACCAATTCGACAAGCAACGCGGCAAACTGACCTTCGAAGACTAAGTCGACGAAGAGACGATTACCCGCATGTAGTCACACCACTCACACACCGTCATGGAGCAGACCACACAGGTCCAACCGCCATTGCTTCTCACCATTCTGGGTCCCACGGCCTGTGGCAAGACAAACCTTGCCGTAGCCGTAGCTGCCAGGTTGGATGCAGAGATTATCAGTGCCGACTCGCGACAAGTGTTTCGAGGCATGGATATCGGTACGGGCAAAGACTTGGACGAATACCGGTTGCCCGACAGACAGATAGCCTGTCATCTGATCGACATCCGTGATGCCGGGGAAGAGTATAACCTCTACCAGTTTCAGAACGATTTCATACAGGCCTTCCAGCAGATCCGGCATCGCGGGCATCGCGTCGTCATGTGTGGCGGCACCGGCATGTACATAGAATCAATAGTCCGTTCCTACCAGTTGCCCGATGCACCCATCGACGAAAGCTACCGCAAGTCGCTGGAAGGCATCAACGACGAAGTGCTCACCGAGCGGCTGGCCTCGCTCACCAAACTCCACAACCATACCGACACCGAGACGCGCGACAGGCTGCTCAGAGCGTTGGAAATACAGGAGTTTCGCAGGGAGCATCCTGAAGCCTTCACCCACCTTCCGCCCATGCGTCATCTTGTTGTGGGTTTGCAACTTCCACGCGAGATAGTAGTGGAGCGCATCGGCATACGGCTGCGGCAACGACTGGAAGAAGGCATGATAGACGAAGTGCAGCGGCTGCTCGACAGCGGAGTACCCAAAGAGCGACTGCTGAAATACGGACTTGAATATAAACATATTACCCGTTATCTCACCGAAGACTATTCCTACCAGGCCATGTTCGACAACCTGTACACCGACATACGACGATTCTCGAAACGGCAGATGACATGGTTTCGACGCATGGAGCGCAACGGCGTTAACATACACTGGATTGACGGACAAAAAGAACTGAAATTGAAAGAAAAGGAGGTCTGTGAATTATATATTCAGACCGAAGGAGAAGGGAGAGGATGAAAAATGTTAAAAATATTTTTTAACATAAATTTTTGTCCCTTAACACAATAAAATTAACATACCACATACTAAAAAGAAAAAAATTGCGTAGACGTTTGTTCAAATAAAATAATATTTGTAATTTTGCAATTCTAAATCGGTGTAAACCGAAACCATAAACCCAATGTCTAACCAAAACGTAACAGTATAGAGCAAAACTACCATTCTAAACCAAAACAAAAGGAGGTTATAATGGACGTAACAACGTGCACACTCACAGACAACGAATTGATCATAGGCTACAAGGAAGGGGACTATGCCTGCTTTGAGGCGCTCCTTGCCCGCTACCAGAACAAGGTCTATGGCTACATTTTTTCTGTAGTTAAAGACAAGGATGTGGCCGACGACATCTTCCAGGACACGTTCTACAAAGTGATCTATACCATCAATTCGGGTCTTTACAAGGATGAAAACAAATTCATCCATTGGGTTATGCGTATTGCTCACAACCTGATTGTCGATTATTTCAGACGGTTAGGCAAAATGCCCATTGTCCCCAACACCCCTGACCGCGACGTCGTCGACACGATAAAATACCACGATGACAACGCCGAGAAAGCCATCATGCGCAAACAGACCAGTTCGAACATCCGCAAGCTGGTCAAAATGCTTCCTCCGGAACAGCGCCGTGTAGTCATCTTGCGTCATTATGGCAAGTTCGACTTTAAAGAGATTGCCGAACGTACGGGTGTCAGCATCAACACCGCATTGGGGCGTATGCGCTATGCCATCATCAATCTGCGCCGTTTGGCGAAAGAGCACAATATGTATATTGAACTGTAGCCCGACAGGACAGATGTTCGACTAATCCCGCCCCGAAGGAGCGGGATTTTCTTTTTTCCTGACGATATCAATATATACGGGCAAGTGGTCGCTAAAGCCGCCCTGATAGCGCAGGCCGAGATAGGTGCGATAGATTTTCTTGCCCAGGAATTTTTCATCATCCAGCAGCATGAAATCGGCCTCGAACAGCTGCCCCTCCTCCTGCAGGCATCGGAAAGGGCAGCGACTGTTGGAATCCAAAAGATTGACAGAGACGATAATCTGGTCGATACAAGACCAATGATCCTGATATTTATAGGAGCCACGGCCGGGTGCAATTGTTTCCATAAGATTGACAAAAGCCGTAACGTCATCCGAGCCGTGACGCATGATGCCCTGAGCGATCTCAGCCTCGTCGGGCGAAGCGTTGAAGTCGCCGACAACGACGATGGCGGCAGAAGGATACATCAACGACAGAGAATCCATGGTCGTTCTGAGTCGACGTGCTGCCATCATTCTCCGCCTGTCGGCGGTAGCGCCGCCGCGCTTCGAGGGGAAATGGTTGACAAGCATGATAATCGTGTCGCCGTTATTATCGGTTCCACAAACCTGCAGCATGTCGCGAGTAAAAAAATCCTCACTGCTGTCACTATTGCTGATGACGCACGAAGCGAAAGGATGAAAGAGGTCCCTACGGAAAAGAAGCGCATTGTCGATGCCTCTACGGTCGGGAGAGTCGTAATGGATAAAGTCATAGCGGAACTTCCGCAACGGAGTGCCATTACAGAGGTCCCTAAGCACCTTGTCGTTCTCAACCTCAGCCATACCAATCAGCAGCGGCATACGCAATCCGAAGGAGTCGGTGGCACCGAGAGCTGCCAGCGCCTGGTAAAGATGGTTCAGTTTGGTCTTGTACCTCTTCATATTCCAGTGGTTCTCGCCCTCAGGCGTAAAGGCGTCGTCCATTGTAGTGGTGTCATCCCAGATGTCGAAGAGATTCTCTACATTCCAGAAAGCCAGTCTATAGCAATCCGTTTCGTTCTGTTGAGGGAAGGCGGCGTTCATCGGAAGAGCGAACAAAAATGTTAAAAAACAGAGCTGACGCAATAAAAAGCGTTTTTTTCTGTTTTCAGAATGTGATTGATTAATTTCAAAGGTAATAAACATATTGTTCAACTCAAAAAAAGTGCTTATGACGCAGGAGTACGATTACAAACGGGGCCACAAAACCCTGAGCACAAATACATCTTCGGAATCTGCAAGCACAGCACAACCTTCAAGGCGAGTTGTTCAGAACATCCTCAATTTTGCGCGCTGCACCCAGTGTGTATACGTCAAGGATGTGCGAATCAAGTTGTACTTGAACTGACAAATAGAAGGGCATGGAAGGAAACTTCTCTGCCCTTTTTCATTTCCAACGTTCTTGACGCCAACAACGCGTCATGTACAATGCACGGAAGAAAAGTGGCTCTTTCGAAGTGCAAAAATACAATTTTTTTTTGGAATGGCACATGGTGCCACACTATAGCATGATACAAACTTTGGTCATGTTGAAAAAAACATGTAAATTTGTAGAGTCCTTTGTTATTCGGAAAGCAACATAACAAAAAGAC
This sequence comes from uncultured Bacteroidales bacterium, assembly GCA_946542135.1. GTDB lineage: Bacteria > Bacteroidota > Bacteroidia > Bacteroidales > P3 > Colimorpha. The sequence goes on along the minus strand of CAMNKG010000001.1, from coordinate 20,171 downwards.
CTACAGTTTTTTACACGTTTATTGAAAAGAATAAAATTGAATTTATGAGCAGAGAAACCGTTTGCAGCGGCATCCGACCGACTGGAAACCTACATTTGGGCAATTATTTTGGAGCCCTCCGCAATTTCGTCAAAATGCAAGATGAGCATGACTGCTTCTTCTTTATTGCCGACTATCATTCACTGACCACGCACCCCACACCCGACAACCTATACAACAATGCGCGACAGATACTGGTTCAATATCTTGCCGCGGGATTGGACCCCGAGAAGGCCACCATCTACCTACAGAGTGACCTGCCCGAGACCATCGAGCTGTATCTGTTCCTCAACATGAATGCCTACCTTGGCGAGTTGGAGCGGGTGACCTCGTTCAAAGACAAGGTGCGCCAACAGCCCAACAATGTCAATGCAGGACTGCTAACCTACCCCACCCTGATGGCTGCAGACATATTGATTCACAAAGCCACCAAGGTGCCTGTCGGCAAAGACCAGGAGCAGCATCTTGAGATGACGCGTACCTTTGCCAACCGTTTCAACAACATGTACAAGCATGAGGTGTTCCCGCTACCGCAGGCCTTCAATTTCGGCAGCGACCTTGTCAAGATTCCCGGACTTGACGGCAGTGGCAAGATGGGCAAATCGGAAGGAGAGATGAACGCCATTTTCCTTACCGACGAACCAGCGGCGATAAAAAAGAAGATAATGAAAGCCAAGACGGATTCAGGTCCCACGGAGCCCAATCAGACGAAGCCTGTCGAAATCGAGAACCTCTTCACGCTGCTCAAGGTGGTGTCCAAGCCGGAAACGGTGGCCTATTTCGACGAACAGTACAACAAATGCCAGATCCGGTATGGCGACTTGAAGAAGCAGCTGGTGGAAGATATGGTTGCCTTTATACAACCCTTCCGCGAACGTATAGCCCAACTGTCGTCCGACGAGTCGTACCTGCGTAAAGTGATGGATCAAGGCAAGGAGAAAGCCCACGAGAGTGCGCGACGCACCCTTGACGAGGTAAGACACGTAATCGGCTACAGAGATTAAGACAAAAAAAAAGGGGACTGATTATTCAGTCCCTTTTTTTCTATCGCCAGAAGCGATTGTGTTGCCTATACAGTGTGATTACTGGTTCACTTCCTCGGTAGCAGCTTCGGTATCTTCGGCCATGTCGTTAACTGCGGTGGTGTCAGCGTTAGCTTCTACAGGAGCAGGTTCGTTAACAGCGGGAGCAACGGTGGTGTCAGCTGCGTTGGAATCGGTAGCAGCGGCGTTGCCGTTGCAAGCTACGAAAGAGAACATAGCAACAACTGCTAATGCAAAAAATACTTTCTTCATTTTCTTTTTTAATTTAAATTGGTTATTTTTAATGTTGTTTCGAGCCGCAAAAGTACTACATTTTTCAACGATGGAAGAAAAAAAATGTTTAAAAATTCTTAATATCTTTTTAATTAACTATATATCAATCGAGTAGCAAAACCGAAAGCCATTAACATAGACTACGGGTACGATTGATATTCAAGTCAAACGATATACGTATTTAACAATTTTGGGGAGTAAATCAAGGGGTTGGAACGATGCCGCCGAAGCCCATGAAAGCCATAGCCAGGATGCCTGCGGTGACCAATGCAATGGGGACGCCTTTCATGAATTTAGGCACACCGTTGAGTTCCAGCTGTTCGCGAATGCCGGCGAAGATAACCAAAGCCAGTGTGAAACCTACGGCAATGCTGCCGGCGTAGATAACGCTTTGGAGGAGATTCATCTCCTTTTGTATAACCAAAATAGCGACACCGAGGACGGCGCAGTTGGTGGTGATCAGCGGAAGGAAGACGCCCAAGGTCTGATAAAGCGCCGGGGCAATCTTTTTGAGGACGATTTCAACCATCTGTACGAGGCCGGCGATAACGAGGATGTAGACAATGGTCTGCATGTAGCGCAGGTCGACAGGTGCGTGACCTCCGAATTCTACTGGGGCCAGCAGGTATTTGTAGATGATGAAGGTGACCAAGGTAGCGAGGAGCATGACAAAGAGGACAGCGCCTCCCATACCGAGAGAACTTTTAACGTCTTTCGACACACCCAAGAAGGGACAAATGCCTAAGAATTGTGCCAAGACAACATTGTTGACGAAAATGGCACCAATAATTAGAGCAAAGGGACTCAGTGGATCCATATTAACTTATTTTGTTGTTATACAATATAATTGCCGTTTGAAAGCTTCTATTTTCAGAAATCTCTCAAACGGCAAAAATACATCTATTTTTTGAATTGGACAAACTTTTTTACTCTGCGTGTTCAATCCAGCCGATGACATCGCCTTTTTTGACCATGGCGCCCTGGGGTCTGCAAGTGTCGGCGAGGCGGCCGCCGGAGGTGAGAATGACAGGCATCATGGCATAGCTGGCCTGGATGGTGCAGAACGTGTCGCCAGCCTTGTAGACGCGACCCGGAGCAGGGGGTACAGACTTGTCGTTGAAGTCTATTTCCCAAAGCAGCTGACCCGTAGCGGTAGCCACGACAGGGGTGGCATTGCGGTAGCGTTCTTTCATATAGTTAGGCATGGTGCCCGGTTCGGACGCTTGCGCGGAAGTGCCATGAGCAGACTCTTTCTCCGCCCGGAGCTTTTCCACTTCCTTGTAGAAACGTTCTTTGGCGATACCGCTTTTGTAGTCGCGGTATTGGCGGTCGTGCATAGCCAGTTCGAAGAGTTCTTCGTCGTCTTCGCCGCGGTCCCAGCCGTTTTCTTCCATTTCCTTGATGTACTGTGGCAAGGCGTCGGGATAGGCATCTTGGGGCACACCCTCGTAGAATTCCAAGCCTTGTTCTTTGGCCAGAGCCACAATTTCGGGAGCCAGAGGTCCTGGCAGTTTACCAGCCTTGCCGAGAATCATATTCCAGCTATCCTTGTCGATCTGGCTGAAACGGGGTTTGCCCTGTGCCATGGAGAGGAGGTTCATGACGGCAATGTTTTTGGTGTACTGGCTGAACGGCGTAACGAGAGGAGGATAGCCAAGCATGGGCCATATATGTTCCACCTCCTGGAAGAGCTGGACGGTGAGTTCTTCAAAACTCACTTCGGGCTTGCCGCTTTTCTTGAGGGCCATATTGATGGCGCCGTGAACACCACGGAGGTCAGTCATCATAGAGCCCATCATGCCTCCCGGCAGGCCGCAGCCCACCAGCAGCGAAGAGCTGATACGGTTGGCGGGATTGATATAGAGGCCCAGGAAGTCGTCAATAAACTCCTGTGTCATTTTGCGGGCCTCCATATAGGCATCCATATTGATGTCCTTGACCAAGAAACCGGCATCCTTGAGCATGGCCTGAACGCTGATGACATCAGGATGCACCATGCCCCACGAGAGAGGTTCCATGGCACAGTCGATGACGTCAGCGCCAGCTTCTGCCACCATAAGCGTGGATGCCATCGAAAGTCCGGGGCCGGTATGGCCGTGGTATTGGACTATGATATGAGGATATTTAGTCTTGATTTCTTTGACGAGACGGCCCAAAGTGGCGGGACGGCCAACGCCAGCCATATCTTTCAATGCAATCTCATCGGCGCCGAACTCTACAAGTTTGTCGACCAAGCTCATATAGTACTCCACAGTATGAACAGGCGAATGCGTGATACTGAGGGCAGCCTGAGAAATCATTCCGGCCTCTTTGGCGTATTTAACCGAGAGTTCCAAGTTGCGAGGGTCGTTGAGGCCGCAGAATGAGCGCATGATGTCGACGCCCTGGGCCTTTTTCACCTTAGGCATAAGACGGCGCACGTCGGCAGGGACGCCATACATACGTAAGCCGTTGAGGGCACGTTCCAGCATGTGGGTCTGGATGCCCGCTTTGTTGAACTCTTTAGTCCAAGCGCGAACAGCTTTGTTAGGATTTTCGCCATACATAAGGTTGACTTGTTCGAAAGCACCGCCATTCGTCTCGATGCGGTCAAAGCACCCCATCGACACAATAACGGGAGCAATCTTTGTAAGCTGGTCTACACGCGGTTGATATTTGCCTGAAGATTGCCACATATCGCGGTAAACAAGGCTGAATTTTATTTCTTTGGACATTTTAATATAGCTTTGGTTCTTTGTAATAACGTGTGATTTAGATTGTTGTAGAATTCATAAGAGAAAATCACGCACGCAAATATACAAAAAATAGTTAAAATGCGGCGTTTTAAACCAACTTTATTTTACTTTTAACCTCGAGAGACATCAAGGTTATTGACAGATTGACAATGGATCGGAGCGGATGATATGACCGTATGTTCGAGACGTAAAGGGTTCGAATAGAAGATAATGGAGGCAACGACCACTACGGCTCGCGCGCCTTCGTAAAACAGTAAGTTATCGCAAGAGAAACAACGCTTTAGACTATAGGCACGCCAAAACCGGCGTACTTTTTTAATATTTTGCATTTTTTTCGAAATTTTGCAGATTATTCGATTATTTTTTATATTTGCAAAATAATAAAAAATCCAATTATCAATTTAAACAGCTCATTATGAAAAAGATAGCTTTATTTTTGATTCTATGCATCGCCCATGTGGCTGCAACCGATGCACAAAACACCCTTTTCCTTGAAACACCCTTACAATAGATGATTCAACAAGAGTCTTTTTATTCGACTATATTTACATCAGTTCCGAAACATTATTAAAAGGTTGCAATGACTGAATGACAAATATCATAGAATAATAACCATCGTAAATAAAAAGAGCCATGAAAAGAATATATATCATAATCGTTTTGATGCTGATGTCTTTGATGCCGGCTATGGCGCAGCAGATAGAAGAATACCCCACATCGCAGCGGTATCTGTTCAATGTATACAACAAAGATTCTATGCCTTTGGATAGTTTTACTTATCCTCCATTCAATCCTGTTGGAGCCAGCTACGGTCCACGCATTAATTTCATGAACGAACCCGTCTACGATGTTGTTATGCAGCGGTATGTGGCAAGCCGTGGCGACTCAGCACGTCTTGTATACGGAGTATCCATTCCGATTTGCCGCGCAACCTGGACTGGACAACAATACCCTGCTCCTCATGACTTTTGGAATTTGCTTGGAATTGGCAATTATCCCGAAATAGAATTTCACGACAGCCTGTATAATGAGCGTTGGCAAGAGGTATTAGACTTCTATTCCGGTCCTGGTCGATATATCTATATCTTTGATAAAGATTCTAACCAACCAGTTGCATTCACAAGTTACAATGCAGACACAATTCAAAACGCCGAAAGACATACCAGAATAAAGCCCCGTGTAGTCGATTCAGCCCTTATACAATTTGGAGTAAACACTGTGACAGGAAACATGTTCCGTTTTCCCAACGTGGGCAACTGGCCCACAGGGGCTGGGTATTATTATTCATTTGATTTTCCGACAATAGAGGTATTCTTTGACGAACCTGTATTGCTGATAGATACCTTCTGGACTGGGGTTTCATTAATATTGAACGAATTACCACAAGAAAATAATGGGTTCAACGGTATTTTTTATTTTGGTGATCCTTCTGAACCTGGTTGTTTTTGGCGAGGATTCAATATTGGCAGAAACGTAAACACGCAATGGGCGCAGATACTTGAAGGTAATCCTTGTATGACAGACGGATACTTTATGGTTTTCGAATGCATTCCCCCAGGACCATTTTTAAACTATGGAACAATTGACGTTAACGAAAATCTAGGTTCATATCTTTGGGGTGGGCCCTTTGCCATCACAGCGCCGCCGCCTTGCATGGATCCCCATGCCTTGAGGGTGGAGGTGCTGCAGTATGACAGCGCCGTGGTGCGGTGGGACGTGCCTGTGGGAGTTGACTTCTGCCGGCTGGAGTATGGCCCGGCGGGCTTCGTGCCCGGCACCGGCACGGTGGTTGACAGCATCGTGGGCGGCGAATGGCGCATCGGCGGCCTCGAGGAGCTGAGCACCTACGACGTCTACGTCACCGGTTGGTGCCGCTACCAGGAGTGCTTCAGCGGCACCGTCGACACCTCCTTCTCCACACCCGAGGCCTGCCCGACCAAGTTCAACGTCGGCGAGCCCGTGGTGACAGACTCCAGCATCTACCTCTCCTGGACCGTGCCCGCCGAGGCCGGTAGCAGCGAGGTGCTCGTCGTCGCGCATGGCGCCGACTCGAGCCAGGCGGTGACCTACGGTCCCCTGACGCCCGACAGCAACGGGGTGTGTTCCCTCTTCATTGACGGCCTGCTGCCCGGAACGACCTACGAGATAAGCATACGCAACTGGTGCCCCCACAGCCAGCGCTACTCGGAGTGGCACCCCGTCTCGGCCATGACACTGCGCCACTGCACTGTGACGGCGCAGCCCAACTACGACCGGTGGGGCTCCGTGACCGGCAGTGGCAGCTACCTGCAGGGCACCTACGTGACCCTGTCGGCGCAGCCCGCCAACAGCCACTGCCACTTCGCCACCTGGAGCGACGGCGTGCTCTACGCCACCCGCGTGCACCAGGTGACCCAGGACACCATCTTCACCGCCATCTTCTACTGCGACACCGCCACGGCGGTGCCTGCCGTCGGCGACCTGCCCTTCAGCCTTGCCCCCAACCCCACCGACGGCCTGCTGACTGTGACCACCGGCACTGACGAAGCCCTCCAGGCTGAGGTCTTCGATGCCGCCGGACGCTGCGTGATGCGCCAGCAGCTGCGCGGTCCCCAGTCCACCCTCGACGTGCGCCGTCTGCCCGCCGGACGCTACCTGCTGCGCCTCAGCGGCAACGACCACTACGGCTCGCGCGCCTTCGTGAAACAGTAAGTTATCGCAAGAGAAACAACGCATTAGACCATAGGCACGCCAAAACCGGTGTGCCTTTTTTAATATTTTGCCTCTTATTTTTCGAAATTTTGCAAATTATTCGATTATTTTTTATATTTGCAAAATAATACAAAACCCAATTATCAATTTAAACAGTTCATTATGAAAAAGATAGCCTTATTTTTGATTCTATGCATCGCCCATGTGGCTGCAACCGATGCACAAAACACTCTTTTCCTGGAGACGCCCAATGCCCCCACCGGCAACACTGTCAACCTTGTAAGGACTTACAAGGCCAATGACAGCTATGTCTCCTACCATGAACCTGGAAATGTCAACGTCTTTCTTCTATTCAACCAAGGAAGCTTTTGCAGGTCAGCAAAGCTTCCCCAAGGCTTAATTATCAGGGACTTCCAAATCCTTAACGATACATTGTTCTTTTGCGGATTGAAAGGCAAAAACGGCGTGTTCGGCTACATGCCTATGCCGGCATTCTATATGCCCACTGATACTATATGGTACGACACTGTTCCTTATATCAATCCCGGCTATTTAACAAAAATTGAAGTCTATACGGATCCCTCAGATGATCATACAGTGGCTGTCATGAGAGGCAACACTTTAACGCCTAGTGGAATAACACAGTCCACTTATCTCATAATAGCAAAAATAGATGGAACATATGTTGATTATTATCCATACACTCAACAACAGATAGAGATTACAGGCTTTGATGTCACGGACAATTATATTGTGGCTTCAGCCGTGGATATTTCAAACAGTGAAATATATTTAGGTAAAATCCAAAAGAGTAATTTGTGTTTAATTAATTACATTAGATTCAATGATTTCATGCTCAACACTGGAGTTGGAATACAGCATCTGAAAAGTGATGACATAACTTTAAACATCACAGTATATGATGTTCCTAACAACCAATTCATGAGTCGAATATACACAGTTGACATGACTAATTTTACAAATCTACAAACACAAGATGTGTTAATACCACAAAAATCCTTCCCTGACGAGATGGTATACCTTGACTCGTTAAACATGCTACTGATGCTGCAACGTTCCAACGAAATAACCAACAACCACTCTTACGTCTATTACCTGAATCCTTACAATAATTCTTACATTGCCAAAATGGAATATGTCCTCGATGATTATTGTAATAGTATTGACAAGAATGGAAACCGCTATTATATTGCAGTAGAAAAACCAATTGGAGAGAATCACTATTTCTACACACGAAATGTGATTGGCCCGGCATCCCATTGTTTGTTATATGATCAGACAAAAGTAATGCCTGGACCAAAATTCAATTCACCATCAAATCCACCTCAAATAATAAATTCAATACAAAAAAAATTTCTCATTACACATATTTATACCTATTCCGAAGCATTATTAGAAGGTTGCAACGACTGAATCTTACAGCGACATCGTAAAATAAAAGAATCATGAAAAGAATATATATCATAATAGTTTTGATGCTGATATCTTTGATGCCGGCTATGGCGCAGCAGATAGAGGAATACCCCACGTCGCAGCGGTATCTGTTCAATCCATACAACAAAGATTCTATGTCTTTAGATAATTATATATATCCTCCGTTTTTTGTTGTAACAGCATCTCCTTATACTAATATCATATCACCGAATAATTCTTCGCTTAGCAGAGTTGCCTTGCAACGATATTTACCAGACCGCGGCAACGCCGTCCGTAGTGTGTATGGCGTATCTATACCCATTTGTACAATAACAGCCACACTCCACCGGCAACCTGATTCCTTAGGTGGTTGGCCGATTTTTGGTTATGGAGAATATCCAGATGTAGAACTGGATGACAGTCTGTACAACGAACGATGGCAGGAAGTGATAGATTTTTATTCGGGTCCCAATCGGTATATCTACATTCTTGATAAGGATACAATACAACCGTCATTATATACAGAGTACAACTCTAGTCCTTCCGACAATCCTACAGGCTTTACTTTTCTCATGCCTCGAATAGTAGATTCGACTCGAATACGATTTGGAGTAAATACCGTGACGGGAAACATATTCCGATTCCCAAATTTAGGCAACTGGCCTACAGGACCTGCACACTATTACACCTTCGATTTTCCGACAATAGAGGTGTATTTTGACGAACCTGTAATCTTAAGTGATACATTCTGGACAGGCGTCACCATGACTGCAAAAAGGCCAGTTATTACAGTAAGCGATAATGCAATCTTATATTTAGCTGATCCTTCGGAATCAAGATGCTTCTGGCAAGGAACTCATATAGGACCAGGCCATAGCCCATACATTTGGCCTGCATACGCTAACCCATGTATAACGAATCGTTACGATTATATTCCAATAAATACAGGGAACTTTCCGCCACCTTACAACTCCTACCACTGGTTAGATAGTTCATTCTATGTTTCTCACAGTTGGGGCGGGCCCTTTGCCATCACAGCGCCGCCGCCTTGCATGGATCCCCATGCCTTGAGGGTGGAGGTGCTGCAGTATGACAGCGCCGTGGTGCGGTGGGACGTGCCTGTGGGAGTTGACTTCTGCCGGCTGGAGTATGGCCCGGCGGGCTTCGTGCCCGGCACCGGCACGGTGGTTGACAGCATCGTGGGCGGCGAATGGCGCATCGGCGGCCTCGAGGAGCTGAGCACCTACGACGTCTACGTCACCGGTTGGTGCCGCTACCAGGAGTGCTTCAGCGGCACCGTCGACACCTCCTTCTCCACACCCGAGGCCTGCCCGACCAAGTTCAACGTCGGCGAGCCCGTGGTGACAGACTCCAGCATCTACCTCTCCTGGACCGTGCCCGCCGAGGCCGGTAGCAGCGAGGTGCTCGTCGTCGCGCATGGCGCCGACTCGAGCCAGGCGGTGACCTACGGTCCCCTGACGCCCGACAGCAACGGGGTGTGTTCCCTCTTCATTGACGGCCTGCTGCCCGGAACGACCTACGAGATAAGCATACGCAACTGGTGCCCCCACAGCCAGCGCTACTCGGAGTGGCACCCCGTCTCGGCCATGACACTGCGCCACTGCACTGTGACGGCGCAGCCCAACTACGACCGGTGGGGCTCCGTGACCGGCAGTGGCAGCTACCTGCAGGGCACCTACGTGACCCTGTCGGCGCAGCCCGCCAACAGCCACTGCCACTTCGCCACCTGGAGCGACGGCGTGCTCTACGCCACCCGCGTGCACCAGGTGACCCAGGACACCATCTTCACCGCCATCTTCTACTGCGACACCGCCACGGCGGTGCCTGCCGTCGGCGACCTGCCCTTCAGCCTTGCCCCCAACCCCACCGACGGCCTGCTGACCATATCCACCGGCACCGACGAAGCCCTCCTGACCGAGGTCTTCGATGCCGCCGGACGCTGCGTGATGCGACAGCAACTGCACGGTCCGCAGTCCACCCTCGACGTGCGCCGTCTGCCCGCCGGACGCTACCTGCTGCGCCTCGCTAGCAACGACCGCTACGGCTCGCGCGCCTTCGTGAAACAATGAGTTCTACTGACAATACTCATCCGTAGAAAAAGCGCCCCACAGTTAACTTTGTGGGGCACTTTTTTCTACCCATGTTTTAGACCGTCGACAGACTGTGTCGAAAACGAAACAAGCTGTATGTCTTAACCAAAGTCATTTCCATTGGAGAATTAACATTCATGTTTGACATTGACTCCAAAACAATAATTTTATGTACATTTGCATTGGGAAATGCCAATCTATATTTTTTCTATACATCTGACAATCTGACAAATATATCAAAATGCTCATATCAATCATCACTATACTTACACTGCTTCTCATCCTATTCAGAGTGCTGCGAGGAGAAAGTTTCCGCGACATACACAAAGAGATTAAAGAACTCAAAGCCAAAGAGGTGCCCCACTATTTCCTCAAATCGCTCAAAATAGTCTTCACTTTCAAGGGACCCCAATTCAAAAAAAACAAAGATGCTGAGGCAACGCGTCAGAAACCATCCTCATAACGATTGACCAGACGGAAGCACCAAAGCAACAACGCAGCAGAGACCACCGCACCAGCAACAGAGAAGAGGAGGATAGCCTGCCGGAAGTCATTGTTGGCAATGCCAATCCATACCGCCAACGCCCTCATTACAAGGAGCGCCAAATAGAAGACAAATTCCGTCTTTTGTCGAGAGAACACGTTGCTCAGGAAGAGCAGTGAAGTGGCCGTCAGCGACACAAACACCCAGGGAAGCAAACAGCGGATATAGTAACCGCAGCCCGCCCAGCGGTCGCCAAAAAGGAACGCCAGGATATCGTCGCCGAAAAGGAAACCCACCACGAAAAACGGCAAAGCGATGAGGTTGACATTCTTGAAGAAACGAAGAATGTCACGCCTGATTGTGTCGCCGCGACGCACTTTTTCGGCAATACGGACATACAAAAGTTTTTCGAAAGCGCTGTTGAATACATTGACTGGCCGAAAGGTGCACGTCAATGCCATGCCGAAAAGGCCTACCTCAGCTTTGTCGAAATACAATGCCAAGCAAAGAAATGGGAGGTTGAAAGAGAAGCTGTTGACCAACTCCTTAGGCATGGTGAACAGCGGAAAATTGCGAAACTTGGCGGCGACCTGCTTCATGGCAGAAGAGGAGACCTGAGGCGATGACGGCAAGCGGCGTTTGAGTAACAGATAATTAATATTGGATGCCGCTCTGCCCACTACCGTGCCTAAAGCCAATCCGAGAGCATGCAGCAACGTCAGAGCCAGACATGGAAGACCCAGAAGCACCTTGGCGACGACGCCGGAAGAGGCACCCACGACCTCGGAGAGGGCAATCTGGCGGAACTGACGATAGCGGTTGAACAGCGCCGAGTAGACCCTAGAAGTGCCGCAGAAAAAGACCATCGGAGCCAAGAGGAGAGAGAAAGAATAGTTGAACACCGAGAAGGGAAAAAGGAAATAGCACACAAGACTCAGCGAAAGCAAAATAACGCAGACCCATGTGTTGATGCGCAATGCCAGACGGCTGACGGCGGCAGCCTCGCTGTCGTTGTCGGCTATCACCACGGCCAATTCGTATTTGCAGGTAGACACGATGATGAGGACCTCGATATAGGAATAGAAGATGTTGTACAGTCCGAAATCCTCAGGCGTATAGAGACGTGCCAGTATCAGATAGGCAGCAAAGGCTATTGCCTGAGCCCAAACATTGCCGCCGACAAGGGCGATGCCATCCTTGATAGAAGCAGATACGCGCATCGTTTTCACTATACTTCACCATTATATTTACGTACGATCCATTCCGTGCCCAGCAAGACGACCAGCAGAACGAACAGCCAGGGGATGTTGAGCATGTCGCTGTAGCGTGTCTCACTGTAGATGACGGTCTTCATGTCGTCGCGTTGCTTCAGCAGCTGTTCCAGACGGTCGACCTCGCGGGCCGGCACCATGGCGCCTCCCGTAGCCTCGGCCAACGTGGCCAGGAGAGAATGGTCGGCAACCAGACGCAACGCCTCGAGGTTGGACTGTTCGACAAGGAACGAGCCCGAAACACGATAGTCCTTGCCGTTGAAATGGGTGGAGGCAGTGTAGCGGTAAGAGCCGTGGCCCAAGATGCCGAGGTTGAGGGCGTAGCCTGTAGGCACACGGTTGAAGACATAGCGGCTGCCCTTGTCGGGAGCGCCGTCGTCACCAGCGATGCGCTTTATTTCGATCGACACCTCGGGGGTGTTGACCATCTCGTAGTTGTCGTTATACAGCTGCGCGCCAATCTCTACAGCCTCGCTCTCGCCGTAGACAGGCTTCGCTTCGACATGGAAGCGTTCCTTATTTACGCGAAGAGCGGTGAACACGACGAGTTTGTCGAGGAATTCATCGAAATGGGCATAGGACTGGTTCTCCTGCCAGTCGGCGAGACGCCAGCGCCACAATCCCTCGCCAGCAATAAAAGAGTAGCGATGTTCGCCCTGTTGGGCTACGGCCACCAAAGGCATACCCGAATTGACGCCTCCGATTTTGGAGACGAAAAGTTTCTGCGCCGTGCCGCTCAGTTTGTAGTCGCCAAAAGGCGACACCAGGGGAGGAAATTTCTCCAGTTGGCGGCGTGCGTCGTCGGAGAGGGTGAAATAGGTGAAGTCGTTGTTGAAAGCGGCCGAAACCTCGTTGACACGGTCGATGCGTGAGAAGACCTCCATTCCGGTGTGGAGCGCGTTGAGGCGAGCCAGGTCCGTTTGGCTGCCGACGACGAAGAGAGCCGGCGTACCCTCTTTGAGCAATGTGGCGATATCGATATTGGCTTCCGACAGCTTGCACGGCAGTTGGTGCAGAATCAGCAAGTCGTAATCTTTGACATTGCCTTTGAAGTCTTTGGCGAGAAAGGTTTCCACCTCGTAGTTCTGGTTCTGTTCCACCGAGCGGCGCAGGGCGCCCACATCGGGATGGGGTGCCGCATAGAGGATGGCCACCTTCTGATGGCCGTCGATAACCTCCACGGCCACGACGCGACGGTTGTTGCGTGTGGTCTGCTCGTCGGGAAGCGGGGCGATAACGATTTCGTAGTTGTGCACACCCGCCTCAGCGGCATCAAGCATCAAACTTTCGGTAGTGGAAAAGCGGCTGTCGTCGAAGGATATCTCCTTCGAGAAGACCTTGCGGCCATCGCAAGCCACTGACAGCGTGGAGCGTTCGCCCTTCATCTGGGAGGCGTTGACAGTCACCTCCATGGGGAAGTTGTTGCCCATATAAGCGATGCGGTTGCAGCGCACGTTGGCGATGGCGGCGTCGCGTCTTACAGTGGTGTCGCCCATAGCCACAGTATAGACTGGGAAAGTGGCCTCGCTGACCGCGTTCAACGGGTTCGCGCCGCGGTTGAAAATGCCGTCGCCCGTCACGATCACAGCACCGACGTTGCGATGGAAATAGCGTTCGATGACCAACGACATCATCGCCCCCATGTCGGTGGTTGACGCCGTGAAGAGCGAATCCTGTTTTTCGTCGGCGGCAAGAACGTCGGAGCCGTAGCGGTAGCGTACCACGTCGAAATCCGCCGACAGTTTGTCGGCAAGACGGTTGACGGCTTGCTGGAACTCCGTATGGTAGTAAGCCGAATCCGGGCTGTAGTCCAGCGACTTGCTGTTGTCTTCGGCCACGATGACGACCGGTTTTTCTTTGCGGTTGGTCACATGCCTCACCAACGGTGCCAGCAACAGAAAGGCGATGGCAGCCACCGAAAGGGTGCGCAGCGCGGTGAGCAGCCAAGTGAGGCGGGATGAGAAAGGAGGGTCGGTACGCCTACGGGTGCCAATCCAATAGAGCACAAGCGCATACACGACGCCCAAGGCGATGCACAGCAGTATGAAATACCAGGGATAGTCAATAATCAACGACACGGTCAGATACGATTCGATGGGTTAATAAACACAGGTTATAGAACTCAAAAAAATACATTTTATTGCCCTCATTTGAAAGAGAAAAGGACAAAATCAAAAAAAATGTGTACATTTGCAAAAAATTTTAGACCCATCATGATGAAGAAATTGACCCTGCTGCTGGCAATGGCAGCAATGACAATCAATGCATTGGCCGACGAAGGCATGTGGATACCCATGCTTCTGGGCCGCAACGAAGCCGACATGCAAAAAGCCGGAATGCATATCACAGCAAAAGACATATACGACATCAACAACGCCTGTCTGAAAGACGCCGTGCTCCTTTTTGGCTCAGGCTGCACAGGAGAATATGTGAGCGACGAAGGGCTCCTGTTGACCAACCACCACTGCGGCTACGGCTACATTGTCCGTCACAGCACCGTAGACCACGACTACCTCACCAACGGATTCTGGGCCATGAGCCGCGAGCAGGAAATTCCCTGTCCCGGGCTGACGGTCACCCGCCTGGTGCGCATGGAAGATGTCACCACGCAGGTGCTGCAGGGCATCAGCAGCGAGACCACAGAGGGTGAGCGCAACGCCATCATCGAGTCGAACATCAAAAAAATCACCGCCAAAGCCATAGAGGGCACACACTATCAAGCCATCATCAAGCCCTTCTACTATGGCAACCAGTACTTTATGTATGTCAACGAAATCTTCACCGACGTGCGTCTCGTCGGCGCTCCGCCGTCCAATATCGGCAAGTTTGGCGGCGACACCGACAACTGGATGTGGCCACGCCACACCGGCGATTTCTCCATGTTCCGCGTTTATGCCGGCAAGGACAACAAACCAGCGCCCTACAGTGCCGACAACAAGCCCTACAAGCCCTTGAAACACCTTGAAATATCGCTTGACGGGGTCAAGGAGAACGACTTCACCTTCGTGTTCGGATATCCCGGCACCACGCAGCGCTACGTGACCAGCGACGCCGTCGAGTTGGCTGCCAACATCGAGAACCCCATCCGCATCAACCTGCGCACCATCAGGCTCCGCCACTACAACAACGCCATGAACCAAAGTGCCGCACAACGGCTCAAATACGCTTCACGCGTAGCCAGCATCGCCAACGGATGGAAAAAATGGCAAGGCGAATCGCAGGGCATCAACCGGCTGAAAGGCGTAGAGCAGAAGAAAGCCTTCGAGAACCGCTTCCAGCAATGGGCAGCCGACAAACCCCAGTATTACAACGTGCTGCCGCAATTGAAAGAAGCCTACAACCAGCTACGCCCCATAGAAGTGGAGCTCACCTATTTCAACGAAGCCGTGCTGGCCAGCGACTTCATGGATCGCGCCATCGACTACTGGAACCTTGCGAACGAAGAAGACATCCTCAAAAACATGGCCACCGTCAACAAGCTCAAAGAAGATAACGCCCGTTATTTCACTGACTTCAAACAACACACCGTAGTCGACCGCGCCATCTTCATAGAGACCTTCATGGTGATGTGGAAAGCCGGCTATGCTCCCTATATCGCCAAAGGCAACGCCAGTGCCAGCGCCGTAGAGAAAGAGCTTGGAAAGATATACGACGAGTCGCTCATCAACAACGAGAAAAAGCTTCAGAAATTTCTTGACAGCTACACCGACAAGAGCAACAAAAAGCTGAAAAACGACCCTGCCGTGGTGCTTTTCGACAACGCCTACCGACAGGCCCGCGACCCGCAGAAGCTGGCCGTCTACCGTCGTGCCAGCCAAGACATCCAGCGCCTCATGCGCACCTACGTCAAAGGCATGATGGAGATGCAACCCGACGTCAACTTCTTCCCCGATGCCAACCTGACGCTGCGCGTGGCTTACGGCCATGTGGAAGGCTTCCGCCCGAAAGACGGTGTCTACTACAAACCCTCCAGCACCCTGAAAGGCATCATGGAGAAAGAGAATCCTGACATCTACGACTACGTCGTGGAGCCCCGCCTCAAACAGCTCTACGAAAGCCACGACTATGGGCGCTACGGCACAGCCGACGGCGAGATGCCCGTGGGCTTCATCGCCACCAACCACACTACCGGAGGCAACAGCGGAAGCCCCGTACTCAATGCCGACGGACAACTGATAGGAATCAACTTTGACCGCTGCTGGGAGGGTACCATGAGCGACCTGCTCTTCGACCCCGACTACTGCCGCAACATCTGTCTCGACATCCGCTACTGTCTCTTCATCATCGACAAATATGCCGGTGCCAAACATCTTGTCGACGAGATGACCCTTGTCGGTGGCAAAAAATAGCACACACAAACAACCGTAAATGAATCTGTTCAAAAAACTCTTCAAACACCACGAAACAACTGAAGAAGATCCGACAATGAAATACCTTATAGTGGGGTTAGGCAACATCGGCAGCGAATATGAAGGCACCCGCCACAACTGCGGGTTTATGGTCATCGACAAGTTGCTGAAAAGCACAGCCACAGAAAAAAACGAGCGCCCCACCTATGTGCTCGACCGGCATGCCTACCGGGCAGAGATGAAATGGAAAGGGCGTACACTCATACTGATAAGACCCACCACGTATATGAACCTTTCAGGCAAGGCGGTGAAATACTGGATGCAGAAAGAAAAGATCGCTCTTGAGAACGTGCTGATAGTCGTCGACGACATCGCGCTTCCCGTGGGCAAAATCAGGATGAAGAAACAGGGTTCAGGAGGAGGCCATAATGGACTGTCTGACATTGAAGAAGCATTAGGCACCAACAACTACTGCCGACTACGCATCGGGATAGGCGACCACTATGGTCGCGGGCACCAGATCGACTATGTCCTTGGACGCTTCAGCGAGGAAGAGCAAGCCGAACTGGAACCCGCATTAGAGCATGCTGTTGACGCCATTAAAAGCTTTGTCACCTTAGGTCCCGACCGGACCATGAACCTCTACAACTGACACCCGGCGACGGGATAACCGTTCACGCATTCACAACTCCATGAGCCACCTGATTTTAGACATAGGCAACACCCGGACGAAAGTGGCCGTTTTCGCCGACGGCAAGATGCAGACCCTCTCGACCTGTCAGCGCATAGACCGTGACGAGATCACGACCCTTTGCCAGCAGCATGGCGTAACGCGAGCCATAGCGTCGGTGGTAGGTGAAGCGCCCGACTTCGAGCAGCTGCTTCCGGCCGATGTCATGTCCCATTTCCACCGTTTCAGCGTCCATTCCCGCATGCCTGTCAGCATCGACTACGACACACCCCAAACCCTCGGGGTAGACCGTCTGGCCGCCGTCGTCGGCGCCCACACAATGGCCGAAGGCACACCCCTACTGGTGATAGATGCAGGGACATGCATCACCATCGATCTGCTTGACGACGCCAACTGCTACCAAGGAGGAGCCATACTGCCAGGGCTGCAAATGAAATACAACGCCTTGAATCATTTCACCGCCTCGCTGCCCCTCGTCGAGTTGGCCCCCGACGAGCGCAATGGGCACCGCACAGCACCCCTGACGGGCAAAAGCACACGCGAATCTATCCTGGCAGGAGTAGGCAGAGCTACAGTGTATGAGATACAGGGCTTTATCGAAGAATACAAGAAGAGGTATCCCGACATTAAACTTTTTTTAACAGGCGGAGATGCAGATTTTTTTGTCAATCAATTATTTTTTCCGACATTTGCAGTTCCAAACCTGGTTCTTATAGGACTTGACAAATTATTGGAATTGAACACCTAACGCGAATTTGCCGGTTATACAAACCAGCCTGTTCGCCTAAAAATATTGTAAACAATAGTCTATGCACAAACAGAAGGGAATAAAAAAATGGTGTATACTGATGATGATGATCCTGTCCGTCATCACGTCGTGGGCACAAAGCGGCACCAATTATCCCAACGGCATCAACTCGCCCTTTTCCCAATACGGGCTGGGATGGAGCAATATGCCCTACAACATGCCGTCAGCCACCGCATTGGGTGGTGTGGTCTACACCACAGCCAACAGCAATACCGTCAACCCCTTCAACCCCGCATCCTACGGTGTTGTCAACATGGAGTCGTTTGTTTTCGACATGGGACTCTCGGTAGAGATGTCTACGCTACGCAACAGCAGCAAATCGCAGTTTGATGCCGACGGCAACCTCGGATATATCACCTTGGCATTCCCCCTCACCAAATGGTGGAAGACAGCGTTGGGAATCATGCCGTACAGCGACGTCGACTATCAATCGGTATATCCGTCGCAAGGTCCTATGGGCGAAGAGGTCAAGACCATCTATGAAGGTCAAGGCGGCGTCACCACGCTTTTCTGGGGCAACGGTTTCAACATTATCGGTGCCAACAATCCCCAAGGCGTGCAGCTGCGCGCCGGTTTCAACGCCAACTACATGTACGGCACCCTTGTACGCGCCATCACCAAAGACTTCAGCGCCAACGACACCAACTATTTCCTTGACTCCCGCAACCAAAAAAACACCTACATAAAGAACTTTACGCTGGACTTCGGTCTTCAATACGAGCAGCCCTTAGGCGAAAACTACCGACTCGGTGCTGCCCTCACTCTGAAGCCGGGTCGCACCATGACCGTCAAAGACAACGCTTTGGTTTACACCTATGTCACCAACGCTGGCAATGAATGGATGCGAGACACCATCTTTCCCGCCAATGGCGAAAGCAGCGAATATGAGAGCACCCTTGAGCAGCCCTTCACAACGGGCATCGGCCTATCGCTGCAACGCAACGACAAATGGCTTGTGGCTTTCGATGCCACCTTCTCACCCTGGTCAGGCATGAAGTATACGGAGAATCCCAATGTCAACATTTTCGGAGTCAGTCCACTGCGCTACGGCAACAATTCCCGCTTCGCATTAGGATTCCAACTGTTGGGCAACAAGAACGCCTCCAGTTATCTGCGACGCATCACCTATTCCATTGGTGGACATTACGAGAGCGGACGTTTGCAGTTGCAGGTGCTCAACAACAGCAGTCGTCAGCTCAACGAATGGGGCTGCGGCTTTGGTGTAGCACTTCCGATGCGCAAAGGGCGTTCGGTGGTCAACATCGGTGTAGGATACTCGTCGCTGGGCACCACCGACCTGCTGCGTCGCGACGCCTTCACCATAGGTATTTCGATAGGCAGTTGCGAGAGTTGGTTTGTGAAACGTAAATTCAACTAAGACAATATACAACGCAGCCCGAAAAAAGTTAAAAAAACACAAAGGGCACCCAATGCTGCAATATCGAAAGGCACACAAGAACTAATAGCCAAAAAGACAAAGGTCTGGCAGACCAGACAAACGAACAAAAATATTAACAATTAAAATAACACACAAAGATGAAAAATGTCAAAATTTTAGCTTTCACGCTTTTCCTGACAGCCACTTCATTGTCATGCTTCGCCCAGAAATGGGGAAAAACGCCTGAAGACAGCGTCAACTGTGTGACCAATACATTCCTTTACCGCGATGCCTACTCCAATAAAATGTATGCCGAGGCCTATGAGCCCTGGAAGGCATGTCTGAGAGATTGCCCCGCCAATCAGAAGAACCTCTACATCCGCGGCGTTACGATTCTGAAATCGCTCTACAATGCCACCACCGACGCCAAACGTCGTGAAGAAATCATCGAAGAGCTCATGACCATGTACGACATGCGCATCCAGTATTTCGGTGAAGAAGCAGAAGTCAAGGCCAAGAAAGCCTCTGACCTGGCCCAGCTGCGCGGCGACAAAGCCATCGAACAATACTACACCCTTTACGCCGAAGCTATCAAGATTGGCGCCAACGAGATTGATGTAGCCTATGTGGAACGCTTTTTCGACGCCACCATCAAATACGTCTCCAAAGGATTTGCCGACACCACGCTGATCATTGACAACTACGACATTGCCAGCGAGATTCTTGAAAACCGCGCTTCGACCGAGACCGACAGCCTCAAGAAAGTCGAGATCTACAATGTTATCAACAACATCGAAAACAAGGTTTCGCCCTTTGCCACCTGCTCCGAGCTCATCAACATCTACTCCAAGAAATATGCCGCCA